>CAJJBH010000038.1 GCA_905182355.1 uncultured Paracoccaceae bacterium
TGCGTCTTAAGGCGTGGGAGAGTAGGTCATCGCCAAACCTAATAATAACTTATCTGTATCTCTCTAACGATGACTAATCAAAAAAGCCTGCAGTTGAAAAACTGCAGGCTTTTTTGATTTGAAAATAAGGGAATAGAGGCTCTGAATTATGCCTTAAACACTATCTAATCCTTCCAGAATCAGACAGATTATTTCCAGATGATACAGGTCGCTCTTCAGTCTCGACCAAAATTGCGCAGAAATATGACAGTAGAGAACCCAAAAGTTGTTGCGACCTATCACGGTCTAGAAATTTTGAACGGCGACCACCTTGGTCCGCAAATGATCAGACATATAATCGATATGCGATACGAGCGTCGCGAGGTCGAGCAAACATTGAATGAAGTTAAAGAAACGGACAACGTTGTCGAAATGGGTTCTGGCGCTGGAATTGTCGGCGCAATAATTGCCCGAAATTACAAGCCTAAGAAGATGGTCAGCTACGAGGCCAATCATACTCTCATCAATCATATTAAACGGTTGTATGCTCATAACAAAATTGGTGACCTGATAGAAGTTCGTAACGAAATTGTCATGTCAGAGGCAAATGCACCCGAAAAGGTGGACTTCTTTATCAGGGGGAACTTCCTGGGATCAGGCATGGTGATTACGAAAGGAGCTGAAAATGCCACAAAGGTTTCAGTGCCGGTCGTCGGTTGGGAAGAGGTGAAGGAAGAAGTTAAACCGACAATTCTATTGATGGATATTGAGGGGGCTGAGCTTGAATTCTTTCGATATGCTGACCTTTCGGGCATTCGTACAATAATTGTTGAGCTTCATCGGCACATCTACCACCGACCCGGTATGCGCGAGATACGTCAAGAAATTTTGGTCGATAAGGGCTTTAATGAGGATCGTGAGTGTTCAGGCGGCGGTGTTTTCGTTTTTCGTGCGGCCTAGGGGCCGCTTTTCAACCTGCCAACCGTTTCACAACCTCGGCAATTTGCATAAACTGTTTCGTTAACGGACTGCTTTTACGCCAAACCATCCCGATCGTGCGCGATGGTATTGGCGCGCTAAAGCGTGAGATTGCGACCTCTGCTGATTTGCTTTCAACCGCCACAGCCATCTCGGGTATCAATGTGACGCCAATGCCAGTCCCGACCATTTGAACAAGTGTTGAAAGGGAACTTCCATCCATGCCTTCGCGGGGCAGCGGCGTGCGCATTCCACAAAACGACAAGGCCTGATCGCGAAAACAATGACCTTCTTCCAGTAACAATAAGCGCATTTTGCTTAAGGACGCGGCATTGGGCACAGGTTTATCCCCGTCAGGCTTGGGGCGGACCAACACAAAGTCTTCGTCAAACAATGGTGCCTCATGCAACGAAGGTTCTGAAACAGGCAGGGCCACAATCGCTGTATCCAGGCGCCCCTCAACCAAATCAGCTATAAGTTTATGGGTCATTGTTTCACGAATATGCAGGTCTAGATCGCTGTGCGACAAGCTAAGATTTCCAATAATGCGGGGCAGTAGGTACGGCGCAATTGTAGGGATGATGCCCAGCCGTAGTTTACCCACCAAGCCTTTGTGTGACGCACGCCCCAAATCACCAAGATCGTCAACAGCACGTAATATTTCGCGTACGCGCCCCGCAAATTCAGTGCCAAAGGACGTTAATTTGATTTGGCGCGGACTGCGTTCAAACAGTGCGGCACCCAATATCTGCTCCAACTCTTTGATTTGCACCGAAATGGCAGGTTGCGAAATAGAACAAGCATCCGCCGCATGGCCAAAGTGGCCAAAATTGGCCACCGCCTCGAAATATCTAAGCTGTTTTAACGTCAAATTCGCCATAACCTTAGATTATCGCTCTGATAGGAAAATACAAATTAAATGTATCCAGCAAATCTGATAGAGTTTCCTCAAAGCATTTAATCTTTAGGAGAGCCACAATGGACGGAAACGATATCGGCAAATGCCCAGTTATGCATGGTGCAAGTATTCACACCACAAATGAGGTGCGCAGCAACGGCGATTGGTGGCCAAATCAGCTGAATTTGAAAATTTTGAACCAAAATACCGCCCGAACCGATCCTTTTGGCGGTAAGGTTGATTATGCGAAATCCTTTGAAACATTGGATGTAGCGGCGCTTAAGGCTGACATGGCCGCGTTGATGACAGACAGTCAAGATTGGTGGCCTGCAGACTACGGCCATTATGGCCCGTTTTTTGTGCGCATGTCTTGGCACTCGGCAGGGACGTACCGTACTGCGGATGGTCGTGGCGGCGCAGGTGGTGGTCAACAACGTTTTGCCCCGCTTAACAGCTGGCCTGACAACGGCAATCTCGACAAAGCGCGTCGTCTTATGTGGCCGCTAAAACAAAAGTACGGCAACGCGGTGTCGTGGGCGGACTTGTTTGTGTTGGCGGGCAACGTCGGCATGGAAACTATGGGCTTCAAGTCGTTTGGCTTTGGTTTTGGCCGCGTAGACACGTGGGAACCAGAAGAAGACGTTTACTGGGGCACCGAAGATGTTTGGCTGGATGACAATCGCTACAGCGGTGATCGTGATCTAGAAAACCCATTGGCGGCTGTGCAAATGGGCTTGATCTATGTGAATCCTGAGGGGCCAAATGGCAATCCTGATCCAGTCTTGTCTGGTGTTGATATCCGTGAAACATTTGCACGTATGGGTATGGATGACGCGGAAACCGTTGCATTGGTTGCAGGTGGTCACACCTTTGGCAAAGGCCACGGCGCGGGTGACGCAGGTCTGGTAGAAGCAGAACCAGAAGCAGGCGCAATGGAGCAAATGGGCTTTGGTTGGAAAAACGGCTTTGAAAGCGGCGTAGGT
This sequence comes from uncultured Paracoccaceae bacterium, assembly GCA_905182355.1. Lineage (GTDB taxonomy): Bacteria > Pseudomonadota > Alphaproteobacteria > Rhodobacterales > Rhodobacteraceae > Ascidiaceihabitans. Next base: position 2,839 of record CAJJBH010000038.1, read on the forward strand.
CTACACGCAACCACCAGCGGAATCGAAGGCGCTTGGACGCCAACGCCAACCACATGGGACAATTCGTATTTCGATACGTTATTCGGATACGAATGGGAGCTGACAAAAAGCCCAGCAGGTGCACAACAGTGGACCGCAATCGGAGGCGAGGGTACTGTGCCAGACGCACACGATCCTACCCGCCGCCATGCACCTATGATGACAACCGCCGACATGGCGTTGTGTGTAGATGCAATTTACGAGCCAATTTCGCGTGACTTCCACGCCAACCCTGACAAGTTTCATGACGCATACGCCCGCGCATGGTTCAAATTGTTGCACCGTGATATGGGGCCAAAAGTACGTTACCTTGGTCCAGATGTTCCAGCAGAAGACCTGCTGTGGCAAGATCCACTACCATCCTCGTCGGGTGCAGTGTCTGACGCAGATGTTGTTGCGCTAAAATCTGCAGTGCTGGCCTCTGACCTTAGCATCGCTGAGTTGGTGGAAACAGCATGGGCATCGGCTTCGTCTTATCGTGGATCGGACCACCGCGGCGGCGCAAACGGCGCACGCATCGCCCTTGCACCGCAAAAAGACTGGGCGGTTAACAAACCTGCGCAGTTGGCAAGGGTTCTAAAAGCACTTGAAGCGGTTAAATTTGCATCTGGTATATCTGTTTCTATGGCCGATTTGATCGTTATCGCGGGGTCTGCTGCCGTTGAAAAGGCGGCGGCAAACGGTGGTCACGCTGTTGACGTTGCAATCACAACAGGCCGCGTAGATGCGACCCAAGAGCAAACAGATGTGGAAGGCATGGGCGTTTTGGAACCTATCGCTGATGGATTCCGCAATTACTTGCAAAAGGACTTTACGGTTTCTGCAGAAAAGCTGTTGGTCGACAAGGCCCAGCTTTTGACGCTGACAGGGCCCGAAATGACAGTTCTTGTTGGGGGGATGCGGTCAATCGCCGGTGTCTTCACTGACAAAACCGACCAGCTTAGCAACGATTTCTTCAAAGCAATTGTCGATATGGGCGTAACTTGGACACCTGTTACTGACAGCGTTAATGCGTTTGAAGGCAAAGCAGATGGAGTTGTGAAATGGAACGGGACCCGGGTTGATCTGGTATTTGGGTCGAACTCGCAACTGCGGGCGCTGTCAGAAGCCTATGCACAAGCCGATGCGGATGCTGTATTTGTGCAGTGTTTTGCAGACGCATGGACCAAAGTTATGAACCTTGATCGGTTCGATCTAGCCTAACCAAAAGGGGCGGCGGTAACTTCGGCCCAACAAAAACAAAAACTGCGCGTTGATATTATTCAACGCGCAGTTTTTCGTTAAGAGAGCTTGAGGTGGTTAACCAGCCAAAGCCAAACGCACAAGGTAGACAGCGTACAGCAGATACGTGCCCAAAAGCACGGGCCCCACCACACGACGCACGGGGGCGAACTTGAACGATGCCAGCCAGATCAACGTCATGACCAACAAAAAGCTAACATCGACCGCAATACTGCGCGAATATTCAAACGATGCAACAAGGCCGGAAATACCTAAAATCCCGAAGATATTGAAAATCTGGCTGCCGACAATGTTGCCAATAACGATGTTGGATCGTTTCATACGGGCGGCTTCAATACACGAAATCACTTCTGGAAGACTGCCACCGGCGGCAATAATAGTAGCTCCGATGACGACATCAGGAATGCCCAACGCGGTGGCCACGCCAACGGCATTTGTAACTGTTAGGTTTGCGAAAAAACTCATGGCCGCGGCACCGACAATCAGGCAAGGCACGATGACCGATAAGGATTGGCTGGCATCGGTCATTTCTTCCTCGTCCTGTTCATCCGAATTGCGCAGCGACCAGATGGTGAAACAGACAAACCCAGTGAAAAGCATCACGGCGATTGCGCGCGTAAACACCGCAACTTCCGGCGAGGGGCCAGACGTTAGTGTTATAATCAGCAGGAAGACTGTGCCAATCAATCCGATCACTGCGGCTTTTATATAGACTTTCCTAGGGCAGTTATATTTCACCATAAAACCAGCCAGACCGATGCCCAGTCCAAGGTTCACAATGTTACTGCCGACAATATTTGATGCAATCACATTCCCAGCCGATTGCAAGCTGGCCGCGATGTTGATCGCCAGTTCAGGTGCGCTGGTGCCGATCGCTACGATGATACTACCAACAATAAATTCAGGAATTCCAAAGCGATGGGCTGCGCCAACGGCGCCGTTCAAAAACACTTTGGCACCAACAACAACGCCGACAAGTCCACCAAGTAGCATCACGAGTTGAAGGGTTGCAGTGCTCAATTTAATTCCAGTCTACCGTGCGGTATAAAGAGGTCGGTGGCACATGTAAGTTGGTACAATCCACACTTTCTTTAATTGGGTACGACCACAGTGAAGTCAAGTTATCTGATGATCAAATTTAATCCCTAAAGTGTTAGCTATTATTCTAAGTCAGCCAATTCAACCATTGCATCACGCGGATCAAAAGTTTCGTTGGGATTTAAGTGTTATAAGGCTTGAAGCTGGTTTTGATTGACGACCTGATTGCACTGTAAAGAAAATAATTTTACCAGTGGTGAATTGTCGCAAAGTGTTTGATGGTCTATAACAATATCTGAAACCCATACTTGAGGACGTCATTTGTCCAAAACTCTTAACATTAAGACGCCAAAGCCTGCGGCGCATTCGTCTGACGATGCAGGTCTTTCGTTCGAATTATTTGTGGAACGTGGTTTTGACGAATTCGAACTGGCGGGCATCATTCGAACCTTATCTTTGGCCAATGAAATTCATTCCCAGACGCCGTTTGATTGGCGGTTCACCTCTAACAAACCTGGCATGATCTCTTCAGCCAACGGAATGCTGGTGCGGGCCGAACCATCTATTGCCGACTATGGGTTTTCGGATCTGATGGTTGTTGTTGGTGGCAAACGGGTTGCTGCGACAAGTTGGCTTGCGCGTTTGCGGGCCATGCAACGTCTTGGATTGACGGTTGTATTGCTGTCGGATGCTGCAACGGCGTATATCAAATCCTCTCAAAGGTTGGAGGGTCGGATCACAACCCATTGGCGTGACATCGAAATGTTAAATGAAATTGGTTATTATCCAAACCTGTCGTCGCGTTTGTCTGAAAACTCTAGCGGAATAATTACGGCCGCAGGGGTGGGGGCCACAACTGATCTTATCATTGGTCTGATTGCGCCATATTTGACCGCACCCGCAGTTGCCGAATTGGGCCACCGCTTGCTACTGAATACTTTGCGCAAGAACACGGCAGAACAACCCAAAAAGATATCCGACAGCCCTAGTCTGTTTGACCATAGGATGCGTGATGTAATTTCAATTATGGAAGACAGCATCGCTGAACCTTTGCCAATGACCGAAATCACCAAACAAGCAGGTGTTTCCACACGCCAACTCGAGCGGGTGTTCCGTGAGGTCTTTGATGAATCGCCAGCGCGGTTTTACAAAGTGCTACGGATCAAACATGCGCGGTCTCTTGTGGAAGAAACATTGCTGCCTTTGGTAGAGGTTGCTTTGGCGTCTGGCTTTGGGTCGACCAGTACTATGTCGGCCGCGTTGCGCAGTGAGTACGGGATGACAGCACATCAAATGCGCCAACGTAAAAAGGTCCGCCTGCTAGAATATTAACGACCATCAAGACGACAATCTTAAGTTGGTCTTAAGTTTTATTAATCGATAGCAGCCTCCTAATTGATAGTTAACGCCCTGCTTCGTGGG
>CAJJBH010000039.1 GCA_905182355.1 uncultured Paracoccaceae bacterium
TAAAAAAGTTTCGACCAGTCATCACAGGCGCAAAAATTGTGCACCTTCCGATACCGAACCAATCGCGGAAACTTCAGTTTGCCCTACTAAATCAATAAGATGCGCAAGGACGTTGCGGGTCGCAGCCCCAAGCAACTCTGGTGGTGTTTCCGTGTATATTGCTTTTGCCAATTCTTGCGCCGTCGCGGGTGCTACTTCTAGAAGGTCGAGGATCGCGGTTTCGCGGTTAAGTCGATGGTCAATTAACCAATCCAATCGTTCGGTTGGGGTGTCTACTGCGTCACCATGTCCGGGGTAGAAAACCCGCCATTCACGATCCTCAAGTTTGGCACAAGACTCCATGAAATCAGTCAGGTCGCCATCTGGCGGGGACACCAATGAACTGGCCCAGCCCATCACGTGATCGGCGGTGAAACACAGATCGTTCCATGCCAGACAAATGTGGTTGCCGATATGGCCGGGTGTGTGAAGGACTTCGAGCTGCCAATCGCTGCCGTTGATAAAGTCGCCGTCCTCAACCGTGATATCTGGCTGGAAGGTTGCATCAATTCCTTCGCCGCCGCCCACCATGCCAGATGCCGCCAATGCGATCATGGCCTCGCTTCGCCCAGCGGTAGCGCCCCCGAAGGCAAAGATTGGCGCGCCGGTTGCTTCTGCCAAAGGACGGGCAAGGGGGGAATGATCCAAGTGTGAATGCGTCACGATGATGTGGGTAATTTTCTGATCGCCACCCACCGCATCTAGAATCGATTGAAGATGCGCGTCGCTTTGGGGCCCAGGATCGATCACCGCCAAATCGCGTTTCCCAACAAGGTATGTATTGGTCCCATGATAGGTCATGGGTGACGGGTTAGGGGCTACAATGCGGCGGACGCCTGCTTCCAAAACCTCGGCGGCGCCGATCACAGGGTTAAAATCATCTGGTGGGGTCATCGGATGGGCCTTTCGCTTGGGCACTTAGGTCTTTAGGGTTTACCGATGTTCTTTGCTTGGCTCAAACACTATCTCCCACGCAGTCTTTATGGACGTGCAGCACTTATTATGTTGGTACCCGTTGTTGTGTTGCAATTGGTGGTCATGGTGGTTTTCACACAACGCCATTTCGAGGACGTGACCCTACAAATGTCCGACACCGTTGTGCGGGAATTGGAGCTTGTTTTGGCAAATGTTCCAGACGCAACGCTTGATATTTTGGACATCACTGTTGTCAATGTTGGAAGAGATACCCTTGAGGCTTCAAACATTCGCCCTTGGTATGACTTTTCAGGAATTGTGATTATTAGGCGGCTGACAGCATCACTGCCGCAGATTAAAGTTGTAGACCTTTCTGCAGACAAAGTTGTGCGACTGGTTGCAGATGTGAACGGACAAGCCAAAGAAATCAGCTTTGACCGCCGTCGTATCTCAGCGGCAAACCCACACCAGTTGTTTGTGAATATGGCCGTTTTTGGATTGCTTTTCACGTTTATCGCTATGGTTTATTTGCGCAACCAATTGCGGCCCATCAAACGCCTCGCTGTTGCTGCTGAAGGATTCGGGCGGGGGCGCCATATTGGGTTTTCGCCAGCAGGGGCCACTGAGGTCCGAGCCGCTGGCACGGCGTTTGTGGATATGCGCAATCGGATTGAACGCCAGATCGAAACCCGAACCCTGATGTTGTCAGGGGTTAGCCATGATTTGCGCACACCGCTGACCAGAATGCGTCTTGCTTTGGCGATGTTGGATGACGCGGAGCGTGAACCGCTAGAACAAGACGTAGACGAGATGCAGGGAATGATTGATGCGTTCCTTGATTTTACCAATGGTGGGCAGGGCGCAGAACCAGAACCTGTCGATATGCAGGTGTGGATCAAACTTGTGATCGACGATGCGGTACGTGCAGGGCGCGATGTGAAGTTGGTTCACTGCGATGGTGAAGGAACAGTGATGCTGCGTCTGGTCGGAATGCGCCGTGCATTGGATAATTTGATGGGGAATGCTGTGCGCTACGGGTCTACGGCCGAGGTTTCGATGGATTTGACAGACAAGTCGCTGCGCCTGCGGGTTGAAGATGACGGCCCCGGTATTCCTGAAAATAGACGGATTGAGGCACAGCGTCCCTTTACCCGATTGGATCCTTCGCGCAACCAAGACAAGGGCGGTAGCGTTGGATTGGGGCTGGCAATTGCCAGCGATATTGCACGGGCGCATGGTGGTGTTTTACGCCTTGGTGAAAGCGAGCGATTGGGTGGTCTGTGCGCGGATATTGTGATCGCACGCTAGGTGCCGCAGCGGCACGATTGCCCCGCCTTTGACGGGTGCTTACGATTCTTTGAAATTACAGGAGACGACGATGACACCCTACGACATGATCAAAGCACAGCTAGGCACAATTGTTCCCTTTCAGAATTTTGTCGGTGTTGAACTGTTGGAATTGGTCGATGGCAAAGCCTCTGCCCAGCTTGCGCAGCGTGACGAGACTACCAACCACATCAAAACCCAGCATGCTGGTGCGATGTTTACTTTAGGTGAAGCCGCGTCTGCTGCTGCGATGGCTGCTGCGTTGGCGCCTGTCATCTTATCGGTGCGCCCTGTCGCGGCAGGCGCCACAATTGCATTTACAAAGATAGCAAAAGGCACTTTGACCGCCCACGCAAAGACGTCGGTACCAAGCAATGATTTGTTAGCGAAGTTGGAAGCAGACGGAAAAGTCGCGTTTGAGGTTTTGGTGGATATCCAAGACAGAGACAAAGACACCGTCGCAGAGATGGCTATCACGTGGCATGTTAGCCGGAAGCAATCATAGCAAGGGCATGCTGCCTATGGCGGTAAAATGGTAGGCCCGGTAGGACTCGAACCTACGACCAAAGCGTTATGAGCGCTCTGCTCTAACCAACTGAGCTACAGGCCCGCCATAAATGCTTGGGTAAGGATGCTGCGCACCAAGGTCAAGCCTTCCCGTTGCACAAATGTCTGCAATGTCGTAATCCGCGCAAATAGTCTTTTCTTATGTTGGAGCCAACCCCATGAGCACACCAAAAAATCCGATCACTTACGCAGACGCAGGTGTCGATATTGATGCGGGGAATGAACTGGTTGATCGTATCAAACCAGCAGCCAAACGCACGACACGCCCGGGTGTGATGTCGGGGCTTGGCGGTTTTGGCGCGATGTTTGATCTTAAAGGGGCAGGGTACAAAGATCCAATCCTTGTAGCGGCAACCGACGGTGTTGGGACCAAATTGCGCATCGCGATTGATACAGGACACGTCGATGGCGTTGGCATCGATCTGGTTGCAATGTGCGTCAATGACCTGGTGTGCCAAGGTGCTGAGCCTTTGTTTTTCCTAGACTATTTTGCAACAGGAAAGCTGGAACTTGATCAAGCAACCCGCATTATCGAGGGTATCGCGAAGGGATGCGAGCTGTCTGGTTGTGCCTTGATTGGTGGCGAAACCGCAGAGATGCCGGGCATGTATCCCAAAGGTGATTTTGATCTGGCTGGTTTTTCGGTTGGCGCGATGGAGCGTGGCGCGGAATTGCCTAAGGATGTGAAGGTTGGCGATGTGTTGCTGGGCCTTACGTCATCTGGTGTGCACTCCAACGGATACAGCCTTGTGCGCAAGCTTGTGGAACATTCCGGCCTTGCTTGGGGCGATGATTGCCCGTGGGCCAGTGGCACGCTGGGCGAGGCCCTGTTGGCCCCCACAACGCTTTATGTCAAAGGTGCCGTTGCTGCGATGCAGGACGTGAGTGCTTTGGCCCATATTACAGGCGGTGGATTGACTGAAAACCTGCCGCGCGTCTTATCCGATGGCATGGGCGCTGACATTGATTTGGGTGCATGGGACTTGCCTGACGTATTCAAATGGCTGGCGAAACAAGGCGACATGGCCGAATCTGAATTGCTGAAAACCTTCAACTGTGGCGTAGGCATGATAGCTGTTGTGCCGGCTGAAAATGTTGCAAAAGCGCGGGCAGCGTTCATCGATGCAGGCCACGGTGTTGTCGAAATGGGCTATATTTCAAAGGGTGATGGTGTCACCTACCGCGGATCGCTCCTTTGATAAATCGCGTGGCGATATTTGTCTCGGGCGGCGGGTCAAATATGAAGGCACTGGTGGCAGACATGCAGGCGGATCATCCCGCACGCGTCTGCGTTGTCGTGTCAAACAACGAAGATTCAGGCGGGATCGCTTGGGCCCGCGAACACGGGATTGCGACCGAGGTGGTGGATCATCGACCCTACGGTGATGACCGCGCAAGTTTTGAGGCTGAATTAACAACAGCTTTAAATCGGCACGGACCTGATATGATCTGTTTGGCGGGTTTCATGCGTGTGTTAACTGCTGGTTTTGTCACACCGTGGCATGGCAAGATGATCAACATTCACCCATCACTTTTGCCAAAATACACGGGGCTTCACACACACGCCCGCGCCCTTAATGCAGGCGATAAAATACACGGTTGTACGGTACATGAAGTGACTGCGCTTTTGGATGATGGGCCCATCTTGGGGCAGTCGAAAATCGATGTCGTAATGGGGGACACACCCGACACTTTGGCCGCCCGCGTTTTAGTCCAAGAACACCGATTATACCCCGCTGTTCTACGTCGGTATTGCGTCGGTATTACGTCAGTATTGCATCTGTAGAATCGTCATGCTGGTATTCATTTGGGCGATGGTGTAGCCAGTCTCATAATATGACCCTACTGGACGATTGATAGCGCATGATCACTATTACCACGACCGAAGGCTTGGCCGAATATTGCACCCAAGCCCGTCAGCACGACTATGTGACAATTGACACTGAATTCCTGCGTGAACGCACCTATTACTCCAAGCTTTGTTTGATCCAGTTGGCCATGCCAGGAACCGATGACAGCAACGCTGTTTTGGTTGACCCTTTGTCTGATGGCCTATCGCTTGAGCCGCTTTATGATTTGTTTCGTGACACGTCCGTGGTCAAAGTGTTTCACGCCGCCCGTCAGGATTTAGAAATATTTTTTGTTGATGCGCAGGTTTTCCCTGAACCGTTGTTTGACACCCAAGTGGCTGCGATGGTCTGTGGCTTTGGCGAACAGGTTGGCTATGAAACTTTGGTCAAGAAAATTGCCCGCCAACAAGTTGATAAAACATCGCGCTTTACTGATTGGTCGCGTCGTCCTTTGACAGATGCGCAAAAAACTTATGCGATTGCTGATGTGACGCATCTGCGGCAGGTTTATGAATTTCTCGCCAAAAAGCTGGAAGAGAACAATCGCAGCCACTGGGTTCAAGAGGAATTGGGCATTTTGACCAATCCTGGGACCTATATCATTGAACCTGTAAATGCGTGGAAACGGGTTAAAACCCGCACCAGCTCGGTTAAATTTTTGTCTGTTGTGCAGGCCTTGGCTGCGTTTCGCGAAGAATATGCCCAGTCCCGTGATGTGCCACGCAATCGCGTGTTCAAGGATGATGCGATGGTCGAATTGGCCAACAACAAACCCAAATCGATGGAAGATTTGAACCGCTCGCGGTTGCTTTTACGTGAAGCGCGGCGCGGTGACATTGCGGACGGTATCTTGAAAGCTGTGGCCGACGGTATGGCATTGCCTGCGGACAAAGCACCCAAGGCCCCTGAGGGCCGTGAGAAGTTGCAGGTCAATCCAGCAATTGCTGATTTGTTGCGCGTATTATTGAAGGCAAAAACAGAAAGCGCAGGCGTGGCAGCCAAGTTGATTGCACCCGCGTCTGATCTGGACGCGCTTGCCGCAGGTATGCGTGATGTTGCAGCACTGTCAGGTTGGCGTGCCGAAGTCTTTGGGGATGATGCATTGCGCCTTTGCGAAGGTAAAATTGCATTGGCGGCTGTTGGATCAGACGTAAAAGTTGTGCCACTCGACTAAGTGCACGACCTACGACTATTAAATCACTATAACTGTTTTAACGGCGCGATGTTTGCGCATTACGCGCAGCTTGCACGCGGATGGTCCTTACGCCTTGCAACTGCTGATGTGTCAAAGCACGTGCAGCCACAACAGTCCGTGTGTGATTTGTGCCAGTGCCTTGTGGCGATGCAGGGCGAATGCCCTCGAATCGATAGGTCAGAACACCGTCGACGGCTGTGTTGTCATCCGTGACGGGCGTCAGTTGGACGGAATAGACACCTTGAACTGCTGTAAGACCGGTAGCGCGTATAACTGCGCCGCCAGGCACGCGTTCGATCACAAGGTTGGTCACTTGATCAATTGGTTGCCCCTGGTAGATCGCATCACGTGCGCGTATTTTGGCGAAAAGACCGGTCCGTTGTTTTCCACCGGGCAGAAGCAGATTGGTGCTTGCCTTCTGCTCAACCGCAGTTCGCGACGTGCTGCTTTTTCCAAACCAATTGGCAGGATTAACGGCGCTGTCACGGATTGTGCCACATGCAGAAACTGCGAGGACTGAAATCAGAACAGAGGTTGTGAAAATACGCATAGGGCTGCCCGCACTGTTGTTTCTTATTTGGTAGTCTATCACACTTGTTTTGAAAAGGGCGAGGTCAGAAAACGTAAGTTGGATGGTTAGGCTGGAAAGCCGATGCCAGAAAAGGGTGTGGACCTTTTGCAGGGTGCGCACTACCTGTGTGCAGCAACCAAACCGAGGGTATTATGGCCAGTCCTGACTTTGAAGAGATCGTTGAAGACTTTGAATTTCTCGATGATTGGGAGGATCGCTATCGCTTTGTCATCGATATGGGCAAGGCGATGGATCCGTTGCCTGATGCCTTGAAGGCGCCTGCGACCAAAGTTGATGGGTGTGCCAGTCAAGTGTGGCTGCATCCTACAGTAACGGGTGGTGTGTTTACCTTTGACGGCGAAAGTGACGCGATGATAGTGCGCGGATTGGTTGCTGTTTTACGTAAACTTTACAACGGATTAAACTTGGAAGCTGTGCTGGCTGTAGATGCCCATGCAGAGATGGCCCGCCTTGGTCTGAACGATCATTTGTCAGCCCAGCGATCCAATGGTGTACGTGCGATGATTGAACGGATCCGTCTGGTCGCTGCTGCAGGTTAAAGCGCTTTTAACGCCACTTCCAAATCACCGTATCCAGTCTGACGCCGTTCAAAAGCAAGGCCAAGAGTTTTGGCAGCTTCCTTGGCTTTTTCAGTCAGGGCCGGATCGTTGGTTTGCGCCTGATAGACCAGTTTTGTGTAGTTTCCAAAATACATATCGCGCAGTTCTGGGTGGCGATCGAGGCCCATAGGTTTGATCACAAAGGCCTCGAACTGGCGAACAAGGAAATCGGTGAGGTAGAAGGCAGTAAATTCACTTTCACTTTGCACTGCAAACTGTTCATTTCCCTCGAAAAAGCTGTAACAGTGCGGGCCTGCTACCATTTGTACACCCATGTCGTCACATGCCGCTTGAAGCAAGCCGCCTGTACCGCAATCTGCGTAAACAATGAATATTTCGTCATAATCCGCACGGTGCTTGGCAACGGCTTCTTTCACGGCTTCGGTGATTTTGTCGGGGTAAAGATGCAGTTTGGCAGGCAGACATGTGAGGTCCATGTGGTCCCAATGATTTGCTTTTTTCAGGTCCAAAATTTCGCGTGCCAATGCACCACAGGCGATCAACAAAACCCGACCTGTGGCCAGATCGTTCAGACCGTTTTCTGTCAGTTCAGCATCATTGATGTTTGTCATGGGAGCACCATACAAAAAAGGGCAGTTATAAAAAAGGCCCGTTCCGATCTACATCGCAACAGGCCCAATCATTAATTTGTGTCTTAAATTCAGGCCAACATTTGGTTGTGCTTGCGGTCCATGAATTCCTTGGCTGTTTCAACAGCAACCGCTGCATCGCGGCAATATGCGTCTGCGCCAATGGCTTTGCCAAATTCTTCGTTCAAAGGCGCGCCGCCAACCAAAACCACGTAATCGTCGCGAATGCCTTTTTCGATCATCGTGTCGATCACAACTTTCATGTAAGGCATCGTGGTTGTGAGCAAGGCGGACATACCAAGAATGTCTGGGCCTTCTTCTTCCATCGCGGCAAGGTAAGCTTCAACTGCGTTGTTGATGCCAAGGTCCACAACTTCAAAGCCAGCACCTTCCATCATCATGCCAACAAGATTTTTGCCGATATCGTGAATGTCACCTTTGACGGTGCCGATAACCATTTTGCCAACGCGCGGGGCACCCGTTTCAGCCAGCAATGGCTTTAAGATGAACATGCCACCCTTCATCGCGTTTGCGGCCAACAGAACCTCTGGTACAAACAAAATGCCGTCGCGGAAATCTGCGCCCACAATTGTCATACCGCCAACAAGGGCTTTGGTCAGGACGTCGTAAGGAATCCAACCGCGTGCCAGTAGGATATTAACACCTTCTTCGATCTCTTCTTTGAGGCCGTCGTAAAGGTCGTCAAACATCTGTGAAACCAGTTCTTCGTCGTCCAGTTCTGACAGGATGATCTCATCTTCGTCTGACATGTTATTTCCTTTGCTTGGGGCGCGAATGTACCCGATCTTTTTCTAGTTTTGTCAGAATGTCGCAGTGCGACTTTTCGATTTGCGACACTGGTCGTGCTTTGCGCGACTTTACGTTGGCAATTAGGTATGTTTGAGAAATGTTCCAGTGAACATAATCAATGCTTCAGTACGTCTTGTCTTGATAGAACATCATATATTCTCCGCACGTTTGTATTGGCGGGTGTGCGGAGAACGTTGTTCTAAAGCGCGATATCCGCCTTAGCTATCTTTTTGACGGCTGCGACGTGTGCGGCGTGGGCCTGGTTCGTTGTCGCCAGTACCGTCTGTCGCAGAGGTGAATGCGCCAAGTTTTGCGGTAATTTCTTCAAGGGACGGGCTTTGCGTCATTGTTCGTGTATCAAGTGCCTCGCGCATTGCACGCAAATGTTCTGGCATTGTGCCACAACACCCACCGATAATTTTGGCGCCACACGCGCGGGCCATTACGGCGTAGTCTGCCATCAATTCAGGCGTTCCGTCGTAGTGAATGTGGCCTTCCACATATTTCGGGATGCCAGCGTTACCTTTTGCGACAATTGGGACAGTGCTACCTTGTGCGGCAAAACCTAGGATAGTGCGCAACAGATCAGATGATCCTGTGCCACAGTTTGCGCCGAATGCCAGTGGCGTGTTGGTAATATCATCTACCATTTTCACCATGTTTGCGCTGGTCATACCCATCATGGTGCGGCCTGCGGTGTCAAAACTCATGGTGCCAACCCAGTCGATACCCGCCAACGCAAACCCTTCAGCGGCAGCGCGGTATTCTTCGGGAGCAGAAATGGTTTCAACCCATGCGATGTCTGCGCCACCAGCTTTGAGCCCGTCAGCTGTTTCGTGAAACATCTCGACGGCAAGCGCGTGGGTCAGTTCACCAACGGGTTCCATGATTTCGCCAGTTGGTCCAACAGATCCTGCAACGATGACTTTGCGACCAGCCTGATCAGCAATGTCACGTGCAATTTCCGCGGACACACGGCTAAGTTCGTGGGCACGTTTTTCAGCGCCGTGAAGGCGCAAACGTGAGGCGTTGGCCCCAAATGAATTGGTCAGAAAAATATCACTGCCTGAATCCACGGCACCGCGATAAAGTTTGCGGATTTTTTCTGGTTCATCGGTATTCCACATTTCGGGCGCGTCACCAGACATCAATCCCATGTTGAATAGGTTTGTCCCTGTGGCACCATCGGCCAGCAAAGCGCCTTTTTCTTCCAGGAGTTTGATCAGAATATTTGTCATGATTATGCACCTCAAATCTATGTTTTGATTTGCTGTGTCATGAAGCCTGCTTTGAGGCTAGTTCATAATATTCATTAAAATTATGAATTCTGTTGGGGTTCGTTTTATAGACTGAATTGGGATGATGCACCTCACGTGCGATGTCGGCTAGCCCAATGATTAAGGCAAAGTGGGAAGGGGCAGCAGCATAACGTCGTTCCCAGTTTGGTGCGAAGGTCGATTTGAATTGTCGTAAACCCGTTCCGCCCGCCTTTACAACAGCTTGGCGTGCCGCCCATCTGAAAAACCGGTTTTGTGGATTGGGGCACGCAGGTGTGGATGCAAGGCTAACACGTGGAACACCTGCTTGTTGTGCGCCCTTGATTGCAGCGTAAACAAGGGCGTGCATTGTGCCATTTGGCACTTCATTGGTGTGGCGCATCACATCAAGACACCATTCATTTGTGCCGACTTGGAACGTTACAAAGGCAACCAGGCGTCCATTATGTTCGGCCCCGTGCTATAAAATGGTTTGAAAGATAGCCAATTTCAAAACGGCCCATTGTGCCCCCACGCGCCTTACCATGTGCGTTTTGCCATTCATGGTCCATGCGCTGCATGTCTGACCAAGGACAAGCCTTATCGATTTTGATAACCATCCCGGATTTCTGCGCAGCCCCCAATTTACGTCGCAAGTTCCGTAAATTGGGTTGTTCTAGGGTAAAGGTTTGGGGGAATACGACTGCGTCGTCCGACATATGGATCACCGACCATTTCTTCGCACGTAAGACGGCCGCATTTTCACCATTACACTTATAAAAAAAGGGATGTTTTCCTAAAACCTCTGCCTCTGCATTGATTGCATCAAGAGCTGCCAGCATATCGCCAGAAAGTGGATTGCAAAGAGACGTAAGCGTTTGTGAAGTCGGCCAAATCGCGCAACTGCCGTTTGCGGTGGCAAGCAAGCGACCACCGTTTTGGACGATGACCTGCACGTCTACCTGACCTGCGCTGTTAGGTGCTAAATTTTCCGGAATTTTTCGGGGACAATCGCGTTTAAACGGTCGCAACAATGAAAGGGCTGCGCCGCAGGCTGGAAGGGTGTAATAAACGAATCGAAAGGCGATGATACTGCCAAGGATTTCCCCCGCAGGTAGTTGTGGAAGCAAGCCTAACATCATCAATTCAAACGGTCCAACACCACCGGGCGTGTTGGAAAGCAGGGCTGTGCCTAAGGCCAAAAGGAAGAGCGGTAAAAACACTGTAAAAGCGATATCAGCACCGCTGGGCAATAACACATACATTGCACCAGCCACTGCAGTTGTGTCGATCAGGGTCCAAAATAGGATGGCAGCGCTGCTTCGTAGGTTGGGGAAGCGGAATTGATAGCCTTTCAAATGAATTTTTGGCCACCGAAACATCGCTATGAGGGTTATTGGGGTGGCGCTAAGCGTCAATAATGATGGAACATATGTCCAACTTGGTGCGGGAAATAAAAGGCAACCTAGCGCGGTTAAGATCATCCAGCAGACCATGAACGACAGCGACACAAATACAGATAGCTTTAAAGACATTTTAGAGGTGACATCTGGCAACATGCGCCAGCGTGCAAAGGCACCTGTAAATACGCCAGCCCCAAGTGTTTGTGCCAAAGCAATTGCAATTGTGCCTGCTGCGCGGGCTTGGTGTCGCGGGATACGCGTTGCAAAGTGTTGATGTGCGACGCCGTCATATCGGCCAACCGTCCACAGACTAATAGCTGTGAGTACAAAGGCAGAGGCCCAAGCTGTCCAATGAATTCGCGCCAATTGTTCGGGAAAGCCTGCCCATACGCTTTGAGTAAGGTGGGGCGCCAGCTGATGGATGCAAATTGAAAGGATACCCAGTGGTAGGCCCACACGCAGAACGATCTGACCAAAATGCTTAACTTTGCCCGCAAGTACCATTTTACTCCGCCCAAACTTACCCCAAGGATTACCTAGGACGGAAAGTTGACAAAGGAGTTAACGAAATAGACGCAGTGTGCAGGACAGAGGTCATAGTGCGGACATAGTGTCGACAAATCAATTCAATTTTTGCGTAAAGTTCGACACGTAATCAATTGTATCTATGTAGTTTAATTTGGAATGATGGATAAGATATTTTTTGACAGACTATTAAGTTCATGAGTGCGAAAATTTAACTTTATCGCTTTAGTATAACTTTGAAAGCGGGGTTGCTTGCGACAGACTTCCCCATGCCTTATGAGGGCCTTATCAGAGAGGGACTCGGACCCTTTCCCACATGCGAAAGGACGCCAATGGCCCGGCGCAATAAAATATACGAAGGCAAAGCAAAAATCCTGTACGAAGGCCCAGAGCCCGGCACGATTGTCCAGTATTTCAAGGACGATGCGACAGCTTTTAACGCCCAGAAAAAAGACGTGATTGATGGCAAGGGTGTGTTGAACAACTTGTTGTCTGAATATTTCATGAAGGGGTTGACCCAAATCGGCGTTCCAAACCACTTTCTTAAACGCCTGAACATGCGTGAACAGTTGTGTAAATCCTGCGAAATTGTGCCACTCGAAGTGATTGTACGCAATTACGCCGCTGGAACGATGTCGTCGCGATTGGGCATTGAAGAGGGCACACAATTGCCGCGTCCGATTGTTGAATACTGCTATAAAGACGACAAACTGGGTGATCCGCTGGTGTCTGAAGAACACATCGCGGCCTTTGGTTGGGCCAGCCAGCAAGACATGGAAGACATCCTTAGCTTAGCGCTGCGGGTCAATGATTTCATGTCTGGCGTAATGTATGCAGTAGGTATCAAACTGGTTGATTTCAAAATTGAAATCGGCCGCGTTTATGATGGCGATTTTCAGCGACTTATCGTTGCGGATGAGATCAGCCCAGACAGCTGTCGTTTGTGGGATATGGAAACGGGTCGCAAGCTGGACAAAGACGTGTTCCGCCGTGATTTAGGCGATTTAGCTGACGCTTATACCGAAGTTGCGCGTCGTTTGGGTGTGATGCCCAAAACGTCGACACCTGTGACCAAACCAACCTTGATCAACTGATCCAAGGTTGGTTTTGAGTATTGATCGAACAATGAAGATAAGGACGCTGCCGCAATGAAAGCCCGTGTACACGTAATGTTAAAAAATGGTGTTTTGGACCCGCAAGGTGAAGCGGTACGTCATGCGCTTGGTGCCATGGGCTTTGACGGGGTCAATGGTGTGCGTCAGGGCAAGGTGATCGAACTGGACCTTGCTGATGGATCGACAGAGGCGGATGTAACTTCGATGTGTGACAAGCTGCTCGCGAATACAGTGATCGAGTCCTACACGGTTGAAACGCTTGGTGGGGAGATGGCCTGATGCATGCAGCGGTTGTTGTTTTCCCAGGATCAAACTGTGACCGGGATCTTGCGGTTGCCTTTGAAGCTGCGGGTGCCAAAGTATCAATGGTTTGGCACAAAGACACCAAACTGCCTAGTGATGTAGACATTGTTGGCATTCCCGGCGGATTTTCGTTTGGTGACTACCTGCGCTGCGGTGCCATTGCCGCAAATTCGCCGATTTGTCATGAAATTAAGGCGCATACTGATCGTGGTGGATATGCCTTGGGTGTCTGTAACGGATTTCAGGTGTTGACTGAAACTGGAATTCTGCCGGGCGTGCTTTTGCGCAATGCTGGACTGAAATACATTTGCAAGACAGTTAGTCTGAAAGTTGAGACCACCCAAAACGCATTTACCGAAACCTATACTGCGGGTGACATTATCGACATTCCAATTGCGCACCACGATGGCAATTATTTTGCGGATGACGAGACAATCGCACGTTTGCAGGGGGATGACCGCGTTGCCTTTACTTATACCAACACCCCGAACGGGGCTAAAGCGGACATTGCCGGGATTCTATCTGCCAACAAACGTGTGCTTGGTATGATGCCACACCCGGAACGTGCTGCGGACGTGGGCCACGGCGGCACCGATGGGCAGGCGTTGTTTCGCGCATTGGCGGGTGTGTTGACGCCTGCATGACTTGAGCCGCCACCGCCTTCAGACTAGGTTGATGCGATGGTGAACACCCAATGGTAGATGAACGCGTTTTCAAACAGAACAAGACGATCAGTTGGCGGGTCCGACTGGCGTTGGTCATGCTGTTGTTTCTGGCTTTCATCACGATCTCTGTCACCAATCGTTTAATGACGGATCGCTTTACGGAAACGACCCGCAATCGGGCTGAATTGCGCCTTGCACTTTATTCGGGAAACTTGCTGTCAGAACTGCGCCAGAACGCGATTGTTCCGCAACTGCTTGCGCGTGACCCTACGTTGATCGCTGCGCTAAATTCGGTGGATTACACCTTATCGACACAACGCCTAATCTCTTTTGTTGAAGAAATTGGTGCGGCTTCTTTGATTCTGTTGGACCGTGATGGGCGCACAGTTGCTGCGACGGATCGAAACAGATTGGGAGAAAGTCATCGCAACCAACCGCATTTTGTAAATGCATTGCGAGGGCAGGGCACAATATTTACGGTCGAGCCACGTGAAACAGGTGGCTTCAAATTCAATTATTCAAGGCGTGTGCAGTCGGGTGGCACAGTTTTAGGTGTGATCGCCGTTGAAGTGGATCTGCAAAAGTTTGAACGTGCGTGGGCTGGAATTTCAGACGCTTTGATTGTGACCGACAGCGAAGGGTCGATCATTCTAGCCACTGAATCGCGTTGGCGTGGACGCATTGAAGAAGAAGCGTTGGCCCGCGAAAATCCTCAAAGTGCAATTGAACGGGCTATCCGTGCAACCGCTGACTGGACTGCATTGCCCCCGGATGCGTATTTGCAGGGCGAAGCTGTGATGCGTCTTGAAAACCGCATCGCATTTCGTGGTTGGCGCATGGTGTCATTCACAACTTATGCGTCTGTTCGTGAACGTGTAAACGGCGTGCTTGCCCTCGAAATTATGGGTTTTGCGATTCTGTTGGCCCTAGCATTTTATTTCCTCAATCGGCGGTCTGCGTTTCGAATGGCATTGTTCCAACGCGAGTCGGCAGAGCTTCGCGCATTGAACTTGCGCTTGCAGCGGGAAATTGCCGAACGCGAAAGGGTCCAAGAGACCCTAGCTGTGGCCGAACAGACGCTGGAACAATCCAGCAAATTGGCCGCTTTGGGCGAGATGTCTGCCGCCGTAAGTCACGAGTTAAATCAGCCACTGGCTGCGATGAAAACCTACCTTGCAGGTGCGCGTCTTTTGCTTGGTCGCAACCGCCCAGAAGAGGCCCTTTCATCCTTTGGCCGCATCGATGGATTGATCGATCGCATGAGTGCTATTACCCGTCAGCTAAAGTCATATGCTCGCAAGGGCGCGGCAGAGCTAAGCCCTGTAGATATGAGGCTTGCGCTGTCATCTTCGCTATCAATGATGGAGCCGCAGTTGCGCCAAAGGCAGGTTCAGATCACCCGCATCTTACCCGAAGAACCTGTCATGGTGTTGGGCGATCAGATGCGTATCGAACAAGTGTTGGTAAACCTGCTGCGCAATGCGCTGGATGCCACTAAATCCGAACGCAACCCGCAGGTCGATATTATTCTGGCCGCGGGTGATACGGCCACCATAACGGTGTGCGACAATGGCCCTGGCATTGAGGACAAAGATCAATTGTTTGAGCCGTTTTACACCACCAAGTTACCGGGTGATGGCGTTGGTCTAGGCCTTGCCATTTCATCGGGTATCGTCAACGATTTGGGGGGAAGGTTGACCGCTCGCAACGGCCGAACGGGCGGAGCAGTTTTCGAGGTCCAGTTGCCCATACTATCTAAAGCGTCGTCTGAAGACGGTGAATCTGACCAAAATAATTTGTACGTTGAAACATCAGTGGCAGAATGAGGAAGAAAACCATGACCCAAGCCATGAAAATCGCCATCGTGGATGACGAACAAGACATGCGCCAGTCGATCAGCCAGTGGCTGGCACTTTCGGGCTATGACACAGAGACATTCGCCAGCGCCGAGGATGCGCTGAAGGTACTGGGGCCAGAATACCCCGGCATTGTAATTTCCGACATTAAGATGCCTGGCATGGACGGCATGCAGTTTTTGAAGAAACTGATGGGCAACGATTCAGCTTTGCCGGTGATCATGATAACAGGTCATGGCGATGTACCGATAGCCGTTGAGGCAATGCGCGTTGGCGCGTTCGATTTCCTTGAGAAGCCATTTAATCCTGATCGCATGAGCGAGCTGGCCAAGAAAGCGACAGCATCGCGCCGCTTGGTGATGGACAACCGTATTTTGCGCCGCGAATTGTCTGATGGTGGTCAGTTGATGAAAAAGCTGATTGGCGGATCGCCTGTTATGGAGCGATTGCGCGAGGATATTCTAGATTTGGGGCAGGCGGATGGTCATGTCTTGATCGATGGTGAAACTGGTACTGGCAAAACATTGGTTGCCCATGCTTTGCATGCTGTTGGTAGCCGTGCGGGTAAGAAGTTTGTCTTGGTCAGTTGTTCTGCTTTGGAGGAAGAGGCCCTTTCAAAACGTCTGTTTGGTCCGATGCAACCTGAAGATGGTCAATTGCCAGCGATTGAAGAAGCACGTGGCGGTACGTTGGTCCTGGAAGATATAGAAGCGATATCTGAGACATTGCAGGCTCGGCTGCTGAGCGTGATCAACGAACAAGGATCACCTGCTGAAACCCGTATCGTTGGAATTTGTAACATGCAGGAGGCAGGGCGCACCTGCGAGGATGCGCTGCGTCCTGATCTGTTCTACCGTCTGGCTGCACTGCGTATAACGGTGCCGCCGTTGCGCCAAAGGGGGCAGGATATTCTGACGTTGTTCACCCGTCTAGGTGACCAATTTGCGGATGAATACGGATGTGATGCACCCAAGGTTTCGGCGCAAGAAGCGGCACAGCTGTTGCAGGCCCCATGGCCGGGCAATGTACGTCAGTTGATCAATGTGGCTGAACGTGCAGTTCTTCAGGAACGTCGTGGATCAGGGTCGATCGCATCGTTGTTGATGTCTGATCACGAGGAAATGCAGCCTGTGATGACGACAGAAGGCAAACCGTTGAAAGAATACGTTGAAGCGTTTGAGCGGATGTTGATCGACAATACCATGCGCCGCCACAAAGGGTCGATTGCTTCGGTGATGGAGGAGTTGTGTCTGCCACGTCGAACTTTGAATGAGAAGATGGCCAAATACGGCCTGCAACGTTCGGATTATCTGCAATAATTCACAATTCGTGAGACAGTTCTACAAATGCAGCCGTTCCTAATGCTGCTGCATTTTTCGGTTTGGGAAGAGTATTTATCGAGCAATGAAGTTGGCCTGGCGCACTTTGGTTGCTGTTTGGGGAGGCTTTGGTCAATTGCCCATTGTATTTGGGACTCAAAAGTCCTTATCTAGGGGTAAGGGACGCTGCTCAATTTTGTGTCAGCCTCTTTTATGAGTTTCGCTGTTTTGAACATTTGGCTGGCAAAGTGACCAACCGGTTCAAGCAGACCGATTAGGCCCCAAGGGGCTGTGACACCGCTGACGGATTAGATTTCTAATGTGCAGCACGTAATGAATGCGCGGGCGATGAACGATCCGCGTGTTGGAGAAAACCGCAATGACGCGCGTGATAGCATTGAGCATCTTAGCAGACGGGCTTTTGGCCTGGATTTGCCGCGCTTCCCCATTCGCCATGACAAGACACATTCCCAAAGCGGCAGCTCCTCCAGGGGGGCGGGCCGTTCTTGCGTTGTGCAAACGGATAATATGCCTAAGAAAATGCTTATCGATGCCACCCACGCGGAAGAAACCCGCGTTGTTGTAGTTGATGGAAACAAGGTCGAGGAATTTGACTTTGAATCCGAAAACAGACGCCAGCTTGCTGGCAATATCTATCTAGCCAAAGTTACTCGCGTCGAGCCGTCTTTGCAGGCAGCCTTTGTGGATTATGGTGGAAACCGTCATGGTTTCTTGGCTTTTAGTGAAATTCATCCTGATTATTATCAGATTCCTGTCGCGGACCGTGAGGCCCTGATGGAAGAAGAACGTGCCTACGCCGAAGCGCAAAAGGCCCGTGATGAAGACGACGAGAAGCCAAAGAAACAACGCCGTTCACGGTCACGTTCGCGCACCAAAGCAGCTGACGTTTCTAGCGACGATGCCGTTGTATCGATTGAAGTCGAAAGCGACGAAATTAATGGCATGGAAACCATTGATTTAGATGCTGATGAAGTTTCCGACGACGAGGGCGAAGCGTCCTCTCCAATGGAGACTGTGAAAGAGACACCTGTTGAGACGCCGGCGGCGGATGAAGCGGATGAAGAAACTTCTGATGAAGCGGAAACATTTGCTGAGGACGCTGTTGAAGCGTCTCATGATGATGATGCGGCTGAAGATTCCAAAGGCTCCAAGGCGTCTGCAAAAGACGACAGCATCGAATCTGTAGCGGATGAAGATGACAGCGAAGACATTCGTCCCGTTCGCAAGCCGCGCCCACGTCGCTACAAAATCCAAGAAGTTGTAAAAGTTCGCCAGATTCTATTGGTTCAAGTGGTCAAGGAAGAACGCGGCAACAAGGGCGCTGCCCTTACAACCTACTTATCTTTGGCCGGTCGTTATTGCGTCTTGATGCCAAACACGGCCCGTGGCGGCGGCATTTCCCGCAAGATCACCAACGCGCCAGACCGTAAGAAACTGAAAGAGATCGCCAACGAAATCGAAGTACCACAAGGTGCTGGTTTGATTGTGCGCACGGCGGGTGCCAAACGCACCAAAGCCGAGATCAAGCGCGATTATGAATACCTGCAACGTATGTGGGAACAAATCCGCGAGCTGACATTGAAATCTATCGCACCTGCGAAGATTTACGAAGAAGGCGATCTGATCAAACGTTCGATCCGCGATTTGTACAATGGCGAAATCGACGAGGTGTTTGTTGAGGGTGAACGCGGATATCGCATCGCCAAAGATTTCATGAAGATGATCATGCCGTCGCACGCTAAAAACGTGAAACGTTATGAAGATACGTTGCCTTTGTTTGCCCGTTTCCAGGTGGAAACCTATCTTTCTGGCATGTTCAATCCGACGGTTCAGCTGAAATCTGGTGGTTATATCGTGATCGGTATTACCGAAGCGCTGGTGGCGATCGATGTCAACTCTGGTCGGTCGACCAAAGAGGGTTCGATTGAAGACACTGCGGTGAAAACCAATCTTGAAGCTGCCGAAGAAGTTGCCCGTCAGTTGCGTCTGCGCGATTTGGCAGGTCTGATCGTCATCGACTTTATTGATATGGACGAACGCCGCAACAATGCTGCCGTTGAAAAGCGGATGAAAGACAAGCTGAAGACAGATCGCGCCCGCATTCAGGTTGGTCGTATCTCTGGTTTTGGTTTGATGGAAATGTCGCGCCAGCGTTTGCGCCCCGGTATGCTTGAGGCAACTACACAGCCGTGTCCGTCGTGTCACGGGACGGGTCTGATCCGGTCTGATGACAATCTGGCCCTGTCTGTTCTGCGCCAGATCGAAGAAGAAGGTACCCGCCGTCGCACACGTGAAGTTTTGGTCCGTTGCCCGATTGGCATCGCCAATTTCTTGATGAACCAAAAGCGCGAGCACATTGGTCAAATCGAAGCCCGCTACGGAATGTCCGTACGTATCGAGGGTGACCCAACCTTGGTCAGCCCAGATTTCAGCATCGAAAAATTCAAGACAGCAACCCGTGCTGTGCCACTGTCCACAGGTGCTGTGGTGTCTGCCGATACGTCCATTATGGATAAGATTGACGAAGCAGATGCGATTGTAGCTGATGCAGTTGAAGCCGCTGATATTGCTGCCGAGGAAAGCCAACAACCTCAACAACCAAACCATCCCAACCCCGCGCCCGAAGGCGAAACGGATGAAGATGGAGAGGCTAAACCAAAACGCCGCCGCCGTCGTCGTCGTCGTCGCAAATCCGGCAATGAAGAAGGTACAGAGAACGGCGAGAACGGTGAAAATGCGGCGTCTGGTGATGATGCTACACCTGCTGAGGGTGATGCTGTAACAGAAACGCCTGTTGAAGCGGGCGAAACACCAGCCACAGATGCACCTGCCACTGAGGTTGCTGATGAGACACCAGTCAAGCCTAAACGCGTACGCAAACCGCGGGCCAAGAAGGTTGTAGAAGAGGTGGTCGCTGACGATGTTGCCACCACAGATACACCGTCTGAGGAAGCCACGGCTGAAGAAGAACCAAAGCCGAAGCCAAAACGCGTACGTAAATCACGTGCTAAAGTGGCTAAGGTCGAGGATGCGCCTGTTGCTGAAGCCGTTGCTGAGACGCCAGTTGTTGAAGCCACGCCTGAACCCGTTGCGGAACCTGCGCCTGCGCCGGTCATTGAAATGCCAGCACCGGTTGTTGAAGTCGCACCAGAGCCAGTTGTTGAAGCACCTGCACCAGCGCCAGAGCCCGAAAAACCAGCCAAGCCAAAGCGGCGCGGTTGGTGGTCTTTAGGAAAGTAAATCTAAGAACAGGCGGTCCTTCGGGATCGCCTTTTTCTTTGTCGGATCAGTTGGTTTTACGGATCACGTAGATCTGATCATCGCCGTTTTGATCGCTAGACACCAATTCATTTCCAGATTCGGCGCAATAGTGCGGCACGTCGATAACGGCTGCTGGGTCGTCGGCGATCATTGTAAGCGTGTCACCAACTGTAATCGATTGCAGCCGCTTGCGCGCTTTTAGAACGGGGAGCGGGCATAGCAATCCACGCGCGTCCAGATGTGTTGTTTTGGTATCCATACACAGCAGATAGGCGGGATGTTGCAACCTGTCCACAATGATGTGACCAGACGCGAGGTGACGCGGACGATTGTTTGGCATAAGGCTGAAGTTATGTTTGGAATTGATATATTCGACGCGGGGCTTATCCCCGCCATGTCTGTGGCCCTGATTGCTGGTATCGTCAGCTTTTTGTCGCCCTGTGTTCTGCCTATTGTGCCGCCCTATTTGGCTTACATGAGCGGAGTCAGCCTAAATGAAATGAACGATGAAAAAGTAGCTAGGCGCAAAGCGATTGTTGCGGCGTCGTTCTTTGTCATGGGGCTTAGTACCGTGTTCATCCTGTTGGGGTTTGCCGCTTCAGCGTTTGGTGCTTTTTTCCTGAAAAATCAGATGTTGTTTGGTCAAATTGCGGGCGTTGTGATTATTATATTTGGCCTGCATTTTATTGGTGTGTTTCGTATTCCATTCCTTGATCAAGAGGCACGTCTTGATGCTGGCGACAAAGGTGGGTCATTCTTTGGCGCCTACGTTCTGGGCCTTGCATTCGCATTTGGTTGGACGCCCTGCATAGGCCCGCAATTGGGCGCAATTCTGGCGTTGGCTGCGTCTGAGGCATCAGTGGCACGTGGCACTTTGTTGCTGGGCATCTACGCGATTGGATTGGGGGTGCCGTTCATGTTGGCTGCGATCTTTATCAGCCGTGCAATGGGTGTGATGAACCGAATCAAACGTCACATGAAAACCATTGAACGTGTGATGGGCGGATTGCTAATCATTGTGGGCTTGGCGCTGGTGTTTAATCAGTTTTCCACCTTCTCGTTCTGGCTATTGGAAACCTTTCCGTTTCTGGCCACATTGGGCTAAACCAAAAGCCTTACTCTTGCCAAAAAACCACGTTAGGGTGCCTTTAAGATAACGGGCGCAGTAATGAGCAGTGACATACAAAATTTGGTTCAAACGCGTCGGGTGTTCTACATCCCCGGCTATGACCCGATTCATCCGCGCCGTTACCGCGAGCTGTACCGCACCGAAGGGCAGCTGCAGGCCGAAATTTCTGGCTATGATCTGCATCTAAGTCCTAAGCAGGGGGATGGCTATTACGGCTGGCAAGTTGATACGACTATCAATGATACAGATGTACATGCTGACGTAGAAGTTTTGGTTTGGTCTGACATCGTGCGTGATAGCATGGCAAACTCGATCCCAGCGACATATTGGCAGCTGATCCGCACTGCTTGGACATACATCACCACTGGCACGCTTTGGCGGTTGATGCAGTTGCGCAAAGGGCCAGTTATTGCAGCGCTGTATCCCGTTGGTATGTTACTGGTTCAACTGTTGTTGGCCTGTCTGGTATTTTATGTGGTTGGATCAATAGTCGCCAAGGTGGTTCTGATGGTAGAAGAGGCGATTTTCGGGCCTGTCGCGCTTTGGTCGCGTTGGTTTGAAGAGACCTTGATTGCCAGTTTAGTCGGTGCAAGCCTTGCATTTTACCTGACTTTGCGGTGGTTCAAAGCCAAGGATGCCAAGTTTTTTGCCTATTACCTGATGCATGACTACGCTTATTCCGCAAAAACGCGAGGGGCCAATTCATCCGAACTTGAAGCGCGCATGAAGACGTTTCAAAGTACAATCGCTACTGCGTTGGACAGCTGCGTGGACGAGGTATTGGTTGTTGGCCATTCTTCTGGGGCGCATCTTGGCGTGTCTATCCTGTCTGATTTGATCCGTGAACATGGCGTTCCTGACAACGGCCCCAAACTGTCGTTCCTTTCATTAGGGCAGGTGGTCCCGATGGTGTCGTTCTTGCCCAAAGCGTACCGCCTTCGTGCAGATTTGCAGTTCCTATCGACACAACCAAATATCACTTGGGTTGACGTAACGGCCCCCGGTGATGGCTGTGCTTTTGCGCTGTGCGATCCGGTTTCTGTTTCTGGTGTTGCAACGTCTGATAAACGCTGGCCCTTGGTGCTGTCCGCAACCTTTACCCAAACGCTTAGTCCTAAACGATGGAAGGAACTGCGCTGGAAATTCTTTCGCCTACATTTCCAATATATGTGCGCCTTTGATCGCCCTCGCGACTACGATTATTTCCAGATTACGGCTGGTCCGCAAACCTTAAGGGATAGATACGCAGGGCGCGGGCCCTCGAAATCGCGCATCGATCATGCGGTGTCCAAATATACGTCGGTCGCACCTTGACCGACTTACCGCCAAAACCAGACAGCAGGCCCGACAAGGTGTCATTGCTGCAATATGCACGGTTGTTTCGCAAAGACATTTTGTCAGCACAACCGATACGTCTTTATCGCGCTTGGATGGCCGAATTTCGCACACCGTTTTTTCGCGGCTATTTTATCAACCAGCCAGATTTGGTGAAGACGGTTCTTAAAGAACGTCCTGACGATTTCCCTAAATCCAATCGTATTGGTGAAGGGTTACGCCCCTTGCTTGGCAACTCTGTCTTCCTGACCAATGGGGAAACATGGAAACGGCAAAGGCGCATCATCGATCCAGCCTTTGAGGGCGGGCGTTTACGTGAAACATATCCCGCCATGTGGGCGGCAGCTGAAGCGGCGGCTGTGCGTCTAGGTACGCGTGATGGTGATATTGTCGAAATCGAAGAAGAGACCAGCCATGCTGCGGCTGATGTTATATTCCGCACGTTGTTTTCAATCCCAATCGAACATGAAATCGCGCGCGGTGTCTTTGATGAATTTCGCACATATCAACGCAGCCAACCCATTCTGAACATTGCCGCGTTCTTGCCGCTTCCCAAATGGATGCCATGATTGTTTCGTAGAGACACCAAAGCCAGCGCCCGTAAGATACGCGGTTTGATCACACAGCTAACGTCAGAGCGTACGGATGCTATTGCTGCTGGTACAGCGCCAGATGACCTTGCAACGAAGATAATGACCACTGCGGATCCCGAAACGGGTGAGCGGTTTGAGACGGAAGAAATGGTCGATCAGGTTGCGATATTTTTCTTAGCAGGTCACGAAACCAGCGCCTCTGCGCTTGCGTGGGCGTTGTATCTGATGGCGCGATATCCTGAGTGGCAGGATAAACTTGCGCAGGAGGCGAAACAACTGACGCATGGTGATTTTGGGTTGGTTTCCAAGCTCCGTGTTTCGCGGGACGTCTTTCGTGAAACATTACGTCTGTATCCACCTGTGCCCATGATGGTGCGTGAAAATACATGCCCTGAACAGTTCCGTGAACGTGATGTGAAGCGGGGCAGTCAGATCGTGGTCAGCCCCTGGCATTTGCACCGCCACGAGCGTCTATGGGACAATCCTGATGGGTTTGATCCCAGCCGTTGGGCAACAGAGAACGGTAAACAATGCCAGCGTGATGCGTTTATTCCATTTTCTGCGGGCAGCCGTGTTTGTACAGGTGCAGGGTTTGCGATGGTTGAAGGTCCATTGATTTTGTCGCGTATTTTGCGGGATTTCCGCGTCAAAATTACGGATGAAAAACCACCCGTTCCTGTTGCACATCTGACAGTCAGATCAAAAGATGGAATTCGTTTACGCGTTGTCCGACGCTAACATGTACCAATCGTGGCGTGGTTGAATTAAGTGAAGTCTAAATATGGAATCAACTTAGCGGAGACATCTTATGTCAGATCAAGCCAAACAAATCGCCAGCGGCGCAGGGTTCATAGCAGCACTTGATCAGTCTGGTGGTTCCACACCCAAAGCACTGGGGTTGTACGGCGTTGATGCATCAGCCTATGGCACTGAAGAAGAAATGTTCGCTGAAGTCCAAAAAATGCGGGAACGCATAATTATGTCCCCCGATTTTAACAACAAAAAAGTCATCGGCGCGATTTTGTTTGAACGCACTATGGACGAACAGATTAACGGCAAACCAGTCGCACATTATCTTTGGGAAGACACAGGTGTTGTGCCGTTCCTTAAGATCGACAAGGGGCTTGAGGATGAGTCTGAAGGCGTTCAACTGATGAAGCCGATGCCTGACCTTGGCGCTCTTTTGACCAAAGCTAAAAATGCTGGTATTTTTGGGACCAAAGAACGTTCGGTTGTAAAATCTGCTAATCTGGCTGGGATTGCCAAGATCGTTGCGCAGCAGTTTGAGGTTGCGCAGGCTGTGATTTCTGCAGGCCTTATCCCCATTATTGAACCAGAAGTCGATATTAACGCAGCTGACAAAGCGGCAGCTGAGGATATGCTTCGTGACATGCTTATGACAGCGGTTGCTTCCCTACCAAAGGGCCAGCAAGTGATGTTGAAAGTGACCATTCCAGAAAAGGCAGGCCAATATGACGCGCTTGCAGATCACCCTGCGGTTATGCGGGTTGTGGCATTGTCTGGCGGTTATTCAACTGATGATGCAACGGCGCGCTTGTCCCAGAACACCAAAATGATTGCCAGTTTTTCGCGTGCGCTGACCGAAGGCTTACAGCGCGATATGACAGACGCGGCTTTTGACAGTGCCTTAGGTGCCAATATTGACAAAATCTACAAGGCGTCAGTTTAAGAAATAAAGGCCTGAGGTCGTTGTGATCTCAGGCCTTTGCGTCTCGCTCGGCTTTGATCACTGAAAGAACATACAGCCTGATCGCTGACGCCAGCCCTATATCCTCAACGCGTTCCACATCAATTTCGGCGGCTAATGCGTTGATTGGCATATTTTTTTTCTCTGATATGCGGCGAAATTCAAACCAAAATTCATCCTCTAACGACACAGATGTTCTGTGTCCTTTCAGGGTAAGGGAGCGTTTGACAGGCCTGCCACTCATTACTCTGAATCTTCGCTTTTGTGGCCGTCCAGCAGGCGCATAGCATTTTTCGACATAAGCGCCTGTCGGTTTTTTTCAGCTTTGGTCAACCCAAATTTCACCGCATTGGTATCTGCGCGGGTTCGTTCTTCGACCCACGCTTTTACCTTGCGAAATTTGTTCAGGTTGACCAGTTCGCTCATTTTGGCCCGATCATGTTTTCGGGGCGTACCACACGTTCGAACGTTTCAGCATCAACAAACCCTAGGGCGATTGCTTCTTCCTTAAGCGTCGTGCCGTTCTTGTGTGCGGTTTTGGCAACTTTGGTCGCGTTGTCATAACCAATTTCGGGCGCAAGGGCTGTGACCAACATCAAGCTTTCGCGCATCAATTTTTCGATGCGAACAGGATCAGCTTGTAGGTCGACCATCAAGTTGTCGGTAAATGCAGAGGACGCATCCCCTAATAATTGCATTGATTGCAACACGTTATAGGACATCATTGGCTTGTAGACGTTGAGTTCAAAGTGGCCTTGCGACCCTGCAAAACCTACGGCGGCGTCATTGCCCATGACGTGAATACAGACCTGCGTCAGCGCCTCGCACTGGGTAGGGTTCACCTTACCGGGCATGATGGACGATCCCGGTTCGTTTTCAGGCAGGACCAGTTCACCCAGGCCACAACGAGGGCCAGAGCCAAGAAGGCGAATGTCATTGGCGATCTTGAACAGCGACGCAGCAACGGTTTTCAACGCGCCCGAGATTTCAACCATCGCGTCATGTGCGGCCAATGCTTCAAATTTGTTTGGCGCCGTGACAAAGGGCAGGCCGGTGATTTCTGCCATGTTGGCTGCAACCATAACGTCCCAACCCTTTTGGGTGTTCAGGCCCGTACCAACAGCTGTGCCACCTTGGGCCAATTCATAAATACGACCCAACGCGTCGTTGACGCGGCGAATACCCATCGCAACTTGATGTGTGTAGCCAGAGAATTCTTGGCTAAGAGTTAAAGGCGTCGCGTCTTGGGTGTGTGTACGCCCAATTTTGATGATCCCGTCAAATTCAATGACTTTAGCCTGCAAAGCTGCATGCAGCTTTTCAAGCCCTGGCAATAAGACATCACGTGCAGCCATTGCGGCAGAGATGTGCATCGCCGTGGGAAACGTATCGTTTGAGGATTGACCCATGTTGCAGTGATCATTTGGGTGAACTGGATCTTTGGACCCGATTACGCCGCCCAAGATCTCAATCGCACGGTTTGCAATCACTTCATTTGAGTTCATATTGGACTGTGTGCCAGACCCTGTTTGCCAAACGACCAATGGGAAGTTGTCGTCAAACTTGCCGTCAATCACTTCACCTGCAGCCTGAACAATCGCGTTGCCACGTTTTTCGTCAAGCGATCCCAATGTCATGCTGGCTTGTGCGCAGGCTTTTTTAATCACACCCAGTGCACGCACGATCGCGATGGGCTGTTTCTCCCATCCAATCGGGAAGTTAATGATCGAGCGCTGCGTTTGCGCACCCCAGTATTTATCGGCTGGAACTTCTAATGGGCCAAAGCTGTCGGTTTCTGTGCGGGTGTTGGTCATATTGATCGCTCCTGTCGGGTGTGCTGTTGCATAGCGTTTATCGCTACACGGGCAGACAGGCAATTGCGCTCAGTGCGCTAAGATGGGTAATATGAACCGAATTACTTGCGAAAACTATCGAGCGAAACAACTTCGGCTTCTTTTGTGCTGTCCTTGCTGTTGTCGCTTTCACCATCCGCTGTAGGTTTTGGGTCGGGCAGTTGCACTGGATCGCTGTTGTCAGAAACGTCATCTGACGCCTCTTCTTCAACATCATTGTCGTTCTCATCTTCTTGGGCTTCAAACCGCAGTCCAAATTCGACGGATGGGTCAACAAAGGTTTTAATGGCCTCGTAAGGGACAAACATTGGTTCTGGTGCTTCGCCAAAATTCAGTGTGATGCCAAAGCCGTCATCCCCCACTTCAAGTTTGTCATACCAATGCTGCATGACCACTGTCATTTCTTCGGGATAACGATCGGACAGCCAATCCGCCAATTCTGCATCGGGATGGGTTGTGTCAAATGTGATGAAGAAATGGTGTGACCCGGGCAAGCCATTGGCTTGCACATCTTTCAGCACCTTTTTGATAAGGCTGCGCATGGCGTCGTGCATCAGATTGCCGTAATCAATTGTCTGGCTCATGGTGCATCCCTTATCTTAATTCTGTATAACCATACGCCTTTTGTCAGCGGTGAAAAGAGGAGAACGCATATTTGCATTTGATGTGAATGATTGACTAAAAAATAGACAGGCCCATCCCCGTCAAAGCCATCAATCCCATTGTTGATACCAAACCTAGTTTGTAACGCAGCATCAACAGGGCCGCAGTGGCTGTTAGAAACACAGCAATCAAGTTGATTGAGGTTAAAGTGGGCAGTGGCATTGCCCCCCATTTGGCAACTTGATCAAACAAAACGTGCAAGGCGAACCAGATTGACAAATTCAAGATAACGCCAACAACCGCAGCAGTTATTGCACTTAAGGCAGCAGACAGGCGTGGGCGCGATGTCAGGGTTTCAATGTATGGCCCCGCTGCGAATATCCATAAAAAACACGGGATGAAGGTAACCCACAGGGCCAGTAATCCCGCCGCAATAGCAAGGCCGATGCCCCCTGATCTTGCACCAGCTAGGATAGCTACGAACTCAGTAACGAGGATCAGCGGCCCAGGTGTGGTTTCTGCCAACCCCAGCGCATCGATCATTTGCCCCGAGGTTACCCATCCGTAATCTTGAACGACGGTCTGGCTCATATAGGCCAAGACTGCATAAGCCCCTCCGAATGTCACTACCGCTAGCTTGGAAAAGAACAGACCAAGCTGGATTAAGAATTCAGCTTGGATAAGCCATAAGAAGATCATTGGTGCGACCCACAGGACAGACCAGATTGCGATGGTGCGCAAAGTTTGGGCTATAGGCACGGAAAAGGCGACCGGGCTTTCATGCGCTGCTTTGCTGGTTATAAATCCGTAAAACGCAGCCACACCTATGATCAGCGGAAATGGCAGTCCAAAAAAGAACAACGCGACAAAGGCGAGCGCTGCCAACACCCACGCGGATCTGTGCGCCAGCGCTTTATGAGCGAGGCGCAACAACGCCTGAAGAACCACAATGATCACCGCTGCTTTAACCCCAACGAAGGCAGCTTGCACCAGGGGTATCTGGCCATAAGAAATGTAGGCAAAGGCCAGGGCAAAGATCACCAATGCACCCGGGACGACGAACAAAAGGCCCGCCAATAACCCACCCCAAATGCCGCGCAAACGCCAGCCTGCGTAAGTGGCCAATTGCATGGCTTCGGGACCGGGAAGAAGCATACACAGCGACAAGGCGCGCAAAAATTGGTCCTCGGACAACCAGCTGCGACGTTCGACCAATTCCTCGTGCATGATGGCTATTTGGGCCGCGGGGCCACCGAAAGACAGCAATCCAATGCGCCCAAAAGCACGTAGCATATCTGCGGTGGATTGTGTGCTCATGATGGGCGTCCTGTTGGCCATGTGTGGCCTTCATCTTTGCCGTCACGTGCCCAGCGATATAGGGCATCATACATGTGCATTCCCGCTTCAAGTTGTTCTAAATCATCGCGGTATTGGCGTGACAACCCAACCGACAGCGCAAGCAGGCCAGCGGCTTCGGGCGCTAAATTATGGGTGTCGGTGTCTGCAGCACGGACCACTGTGGACAAGCGGTCAAGGGCAGGGGTGCGCATGTTGAATTCGTCCAACATGGTGTCAAACGTGCATTTGGAGCCACGGTGGCTCCAAAAGGTATCTTCAATATCAAAGGGTATTGCGTTGTAACGCTCTGAAACACCTACCACTTCTGCAGGTGATACAAACAAAAAACGTGCATCCTTGTCCACAAAGCGTCGGATAAACCATGGGCAGGCGATACGATCAATCTTGGGGCGGTGACGTGTGACCCAAAGGGTGCGACCATCAGTTTTGGCGGGCATTGCCGATGCAGGAATACGCGGGGCATCCGCCATGTCGCGCCAGCCGTAATTGCCGCCCTGCAAGTATTCCGCTTCAATGCCTTCACACCGCAAATGGGCAGTTAAGCCTTGGCTAAGTTTGATCCCTTTTTGGCATATGATGACAGCGCGTTTGCCATTCAAACGCGTTATTAATCCAATGATATCGGTGTGCGCGTAGCGGTAAGCGCCGGGGATCAGATTGGGATCGTCGGCAAAATCGGGGTCGATCGTAATATCCACAATTTCGGGACAATCGGGAGTGCCGATCAAACGTAACAATTGTGACGGAGTGATTTCATTTGGGGAAGCCATAGCATGTATCCAATTCAAAGGGAGACATGCGAACCTCTGGCTGACGCCTCACGGGGCGTTCGCAGATATACCCCATGCATAAATTATGGCGGACGGGGCAGGTGGCGTCAATCGTAAACCGGAGGTGCAGAAGGGGGAGGTAGTGCAGGTTTCTGTTGCCAGGTACCTGCGAACCCCGCCTTAGGTCGCTAAACGTAAGGACTTAAGTTTCAATAGTTCCGGTTGCTTACGCAGCCATCGCCATTGGAGCACGATTGTTATTTGCAATTGTACATTTTGGGCCGATACGGTGGCACCCAGCCGAGATAAAGCTAACCTCTTTAGACGTTTGTCGATCCTATTTCGACCCCCTCCGTCCCCAAATAAAGGATGATTGGTGGAGTCGCCGGGTACCGCCCCCGGGTCCAATCCGTTTATTACAAGCGCGTTTATATCCATAGTCCCGAAAGACGACTTACATATAGGTGGCTCTTGCACAGGTTACAATCATTTTGGGTCGGATTTTCCTTACTTTGTGGGTGAAATGTCCAATAAAATTTGGACAATGAGCGGAATTACCTTTGAAGTTAGCTTGATATTAGTGAAACGGTATTTTTGGAGCATAGTATTATGCGGTTGCTCTAGCCATTTATGGCCTTTGCCATTCTTTTTGCGGTGCAGGTTGGTTCGGCGTCTGCTGGTAGTGTTGTGGCCAAGGTTGATGTTTGGGATCAATTGATGCGGGTTTATGACAATGGTAAGCTCATCCACACTTGGAAAGTATCGACAGCGCGGCGCAGCAAGGTTACGCCCCGTGCCACTTATTCGGCTAAGGCGCTGTCACGCCACCATAAATCCAGCCTGTATAACTATGCCCCGATGCCCCACTCGATCCTTCTTCGGGGGGGAATTACGCGATCCACGGCACCAATCAAATTAGTAAGCTGGGTCGACCTGCATCTGTAAGATGCATCAGGTTACATCCAAGTAATGCAGCCAAACTTTTTAAGATGACCCAGAATGTGGGCACGAATAACATGCGTGTTGTGGTGAAGAGCCAATCAAAATTGGTGCGGACGGTAGTTTGGATATAACTATATGTGATTCAAGTTAATAATAACTATATCAAAGGTTAACGTGGCTTAATTGATGTAAAATCAACGTCGGTATCGCGTCGGTATTACATATGTATAACATCGGTCCACGGCGCTGCGGTTTTGACACCGCGCCAATTCATGAACGCACGGTTCGCCCAAGTATCAAAGGTTAACGCCCAAAAACGCCAGTGCCAGTACAGCTTCGATCCCGCCAAAGACCAACACCTTGACCAGTGGTGGTTTGTCAAAGATCAACGAAACAACACGTCCAAGTGCCGCCCCAACAAATGCAAAGCCGATCATCGCGTAGGCTATGGGCTGATCCAGCCAAAACGCGGCTACCCCCATGAACACAAATAACCCGCCAACAGAAGCGCGCATTTCGCTTAGGCCCATCGTGGATTTTGTTGGCTCCAGATCAAGCGCCGCAGCGGTGTAGCGCGGCGCAAGAAACCCGAATAGTCCAAACGCTATGGTGAGGAGGGTAGCAATTAAATTTATCATAAGTAGAGGTTAGTTTTTTTTGTTTTTAGGTCAAGGTGACTGGTACAAGTATGATTGTGCCGAAGCTGCGAAATGCGCTTGTTACAGCCGTCTCTTTCAAATTCCCGTACAAATTAATGTTTGACTGGTGCCAGCCAGTTGAGCCATATTCAATGTAATTTTTTTATGGGTGTTATCTGGCATAGTAATTCCCAGAAATACATTCTTTTTGAAGACGCAAAAATAGAAAATAATTTTTCTAAATATTTATAAGTATACTCCGAGTCCTGTGGAAGCCGAATTTGATGGCTTGACGGCTGTATTTTAAACGATTCAGCTATGCCCATGATCCGCCCCGGCTTTCTTTCCTCAGCAGACCGTATCGAGCTTGAGGCTTGCGTGCGTCGCCAGCGCGAGG
>CAJJBH010000040.1 GCA_905182355.1 uncultured Paracoccaceae bacterium
AAGTTCAGGCGGTCACCTTTACCCCTACTCCAAACAGAAGTTACCCACAGGGTAGACATAAAAACCGCCAGTTATCGCCATAAAATACCGCCTTTTCGACAACTCGGCAGTATCTACTACTTTCTCAGCACAGAAACAGTTGTTTTGTTTTTCCCAAATCTTGTTTCAAAATGAGCTCGGGCCCAATTCCATGAATCATAACCACCTAAAACGCGTATCAATACTGGACCACAGAAACGGCTGCGAGATGCGGGTTTACCGGAGAAAGATTCCGACACCTTGTGCCCTTCTTTCAACAGACGGTTCGAGATCTATTCTATGGATATTTATAATCGGGTGCACCGAGCGTGTCTTAAAGACGGCACGTCAGTGCGAATAGCGGCGCTTTATTTTAATAAGGATTGCAGAAATGTTTTAAAAGGTTGTGTCATGAACTTCGCCCCAGCTACCGCAGTTATGAGATGCCACGTCGCGCAACCCTTGATACCTTTGTTGGGATCATTGATTTGATACTGCACACTTATATCGCGTTGATCAAAAAGCAGCGCCACACAGCTAAACGGAAATTCAAGATTCCACACTACGAAAATCGCCGTTGCCAACATCTTTGGGGACAAAACACGCGTGCAGAGCCGCGGGTTCACAGAGCTGCGATCACACTATTTGTTTGATGATAAGTTTGGTCGGCCAGCGCGGGTAAAACGACAATGGCAATTTTGAGGGGATGGTCGGATACACGCGCCGCAACTTCATGGTGCCCGCGCCGCGTTATTACAGTTTTGATAACTTGAAAGCCCATTTGGAAACGAAGTGCACGACCTGTCAGGGCGATACGTTACGTGGGCACGACAAAAAGATTGGTAAGCATTGATCTCACGAGGATAGGGGAAGCCCTTTAGGTGGGGCATATGGTTCGGTGTTTTCATAACTTTGGCACAGTGCTGTCACGCCGTGCAAACAACTTCGCAATACCGCCGAGAATAATACTCTTGAGTTTAGCGCTTTTATTCGTGTTCACGCCCTCAACACGTAAGCTCACCCAGTGCCGAACACTCTCCTCGATCTTTTTTGCGATAGGCATCCAAACATTATTGTGTTCGCTCCATGAATAAAAACGATGAAGGTTACAGAATTGACATTTGATCTGCATGTGCGGTTTTTTTTCTAATTATTACAAATAGAGCTTTGGAAGCCGCGCAATCAAAACCGTCTCTCATAAATCTGAACTTATTCTGCTGATCATCCAGCTTTGGTCATCAATAGTAATAATTCCTCCCTCAAACAGTCGATGGAGTTCTGATCGGAGAGGAATCCCATTCCAAGCTTAACCACCGCCCCCGCGTGATACGGGTGCCATGTGGGCGGCATCAATACTGCCAAGGATTAACATCCAGAAATCAGACCACGCGCACCAAAGATCTAAAACACGATACGGTGAAACTTAGCTTGTCCTGGTCGAACCCAGCCGAACTGGACTTTCCACAGCGTCCACCAAGGCGTGAGTTTTGGTACCCCCTCATCGAAACAGCGTTCAACTGCCGGCCGAGGTTCTAGTCATGCTCACCCACGAAGCCCGCATATACGACATTGGATAATTCTTGGGATGGTCCCAATTAATCGGCTGACTGGATTCTTGGTTGACTAAACTGAATTTGGCCTTAATGTCCGACAGTAGGACACTATAGGATTTTAACAGTTCAAATACCGAAGCAATCACGCAGACAATGAGGATCCGAACCACATTAACGTTCAACAACTATCTATTTATACTTCTGGGAGGAAAACATGATGACAAAAATGACTGGAATAGCGGGTGCTTTGAGCACTCTGGCGTTGACGGCAGGCCTTGTCTCGCCGGTTGCAGCACAAGAAGATACGTTCAAAATTGGCGTAATCACCTTCCTTTCAGGCCAAGCGGCAGAAAGTTTCGGAGTGCCCGCGTGGAATGGCGGCAAGCTGCTGGTCGATATGTTTAACGAGGGCGGCAAACTACCCGCACCTTATGACACCGTGGGTTTTGGTGGCATGAAAATCGAAGTTGTCATTGTTGGCGAGGCTAGAGGTGCCACCAAGCAGGTGCAGGAATTCCGCAACCTCGTGCAGCGCGAAGAAGTAGACGCCGTTGTGGGTTATGTCTCTTCGGGCAATTGTCTGGCGATCCCGCCTGTCGCGGATGAGTTGAAGGCGTTTACGATCCTGTATGACTGCGGCACACCGCGTGTCTTCGAGGACAACAGCTTTGAATATGTATTCCGGACGGCGGCGCATGCCACGATGGATAATGTCAGCCTTGCCCGATATCTCAAATCGCGTGATTTCGACGTGCCCAGCTTTGCAGGGCTTAACCAGGACTACGCTTGGGGTCAGGACAGCTGGGCCGACTTCAAAGGCGCGATGAACCAGCTTTATCCTGATGCAGAGGAAAAGACAGCGCTGTTTCCAAAATTCGGCGCGGGCCAATATGGCACCGAAATCTCGGCGCTGCTGCGCGAGCGGCCAACTTTGGTCCACTCCTCGAACTGGGGTGGTGACTTGCAAGGGTTCCTCATTCAGGCAACGGCACGCAATTTGCACAAACGCTCGCAGTTGGTGCTGGCGGCAGGCGATCACGTGATCCCGCAACTACAAGATAAAATGCCTGATGGGATTTTCCTTGGCGCGCGTGGTGTAAACGGATTAGCGGCGAATGCGCGTGGTGGCGAGCTGAAAGAGCTGACCGACACCATGTGGAACGCCTATGAAGCCGAGTTTGACACCTTCCCAGTGCAGGCCCCCTTCCGCATGTGGCAGGCTATCTTTGGTTTGAAAACTGCGGTAGAAAAAGCGATGGCCGACAATGGTGGCACAAAACCGACTGACGAACAGCTGGCCGCCGCGATGAACGGTCTGGCGTGGGACGCACCATCTGGCCGGGTTGAAATGGCGCTGGCTGGCGGTCATCAGGCGATCCAGCCTAATGCCATCGGCACCACCAAGTGGAACACCGAAACAGGCAAGATGGAACTGGTGGATATCGAATACTACAACGCCCGCTGCGTAAACCCGCCAGAAGGCATGAAGTCTTCGGAGTGGCTGGCACAGGGTTTCCCCGGCGCTCAGTGTGATTGACACTTGACGCCAGAACTGGCCCGCCGCCGCAGGGTGGCGGGCCCCTTTCTCTCTCCCATCGCTTGGAAATTTGACCTATGGACCTCGTTGCAACCATCCTTGTAGATGGCCTGATCTATGCTGGCTGGCTGTTTATCGTCTCTGTCGGCCTGACGCTTGTTTTTGGCGTCCTGAATATTCTCAACATCGCGCATGGCAGCCTGTATGCAATTGGCGCATATGCCTCCGCATCACTGGTTGGTGTCTATTTCGCCGCTGGCGGCGACGCTTTTCCCTACGGCAGTTATGCGGCGTTGATCCTTGCGGCCGTGCTGGTCGCCGTTATTCTAGGCCCCCTGCTGGAGCGCGGGCTGTTGCGCTATTTCTATGGCCGCGACGAAGTACTGAACGTGCTGGTAACATATGCGGTCTTCCTAATCCTTGAGGACGTGATGAAGCTGATCTGGGGCGTGAACCCCTATTTCGTCTATGAACCCTATACCCTGTTGGGCACCGTCGAAATGGGATCGCTGTTCTATGTTGGCTATGATTTCGCGGTGATCGCCGCGGCAATCATCGTGGGGCTGGCCGTCTGGCTGACTCTGAACCGCACCCAGATTGGCAAGGTGGTTCTGGCAGTGATACATGACGCCGAGATCAGCCAGACCATGGGTGTGAACGTCAAACGTATCTATCTGGGGGCTTTTATGTCGGGTGCCTTCCTTGCGGCGCTTGGCGGGGCGCTGACCGCGCCGATGATCTCAGTTACGCCAGGATTGGGGGTCAATGTGATCATCGTGGCCTTTGCTGTGGTTATCATTGGCGGGCTGGGGTCTGTCCCAGGTGCCGCGATTGGCGCTCTGATGGTCGGCATCAGCCGCGCCGCTTCGGTGCATCTGCTGCCAGAGGCTGAACTGTTCATCATCTATTTCGTCATGGCGATCGTACTGGTCTTCCGCCCCGAAGGACTGTTTGCCAAAACACAAGCGAGGAAAATATGATGCGGTTCTCTGTCTTTACCTATGCCGCAATTGGCTTTGTCGCCCTGGCGGCAGGCGCGATTGTATTACCTGATTGGGCGATGTTCCTGTTTGCCATGGCGCTGGCCAAGGGCCTTGTCTGTCTGGGCATCGTAGGCATGATGCGCGGCGGTGTCGTCTCATTCGGCCAGGGCCTCTACTATTGCCTCGGAGCTTATACCGCGACACTCGCAGCGAATTTTCTGGGCGTCTCTGACATCTTTTTGCTGACCCTGCTCAGCGCAGCGGTCTGTCTGCTAGTCGGGCTCATCTTTGGCCCGCTGCTGTCGAGCTATCGTGGCATCTTCTTTGCGATGTTGTCGCTGGCGCTCTCGATGGTGCTATATGGATCTCTGTCAAAGATGAGCTTTATCGGCGGCACAGACGGCCTCAACATCGGAGCACCAACGTTTCTGGGATGGGCTCCCGAAGGGCGACCCCTGCAGACGGCGCTGTATCTTTATGTGGTCACGATCGTCGTGATTTCGGGGGCTTTGATGCGGGTCTATTTTGACAGTGAACAAGGGTTGATCACGCAGGCGACCCGCGACAATGAGTTGCGTGTTGAGTATCTGGGCGCGTCCGTGCGCACTGTCATGGCATACAACTATGCCTTTGGCGCGCTCTTGGGCGGGATTGGTGGCACCATTGCAGTGCTGGCCTTGGGGCATGTGGACCCCGAGTTTGCCTTTTGGACGACATCAGGTGAGTTTGTGTTTGTAGCCATTCTGGCGGGTTATCTTTCGGTCCCCGCCGTCTTTTTCGCGGCGATCATTCTGGAGTTGGTGCGGTCGTTTTCCAGCCTCTACTTTCCCAACACATGGCAGTTGTCGCTAGGTATCTTTTTACTGATCGTCATCGTCACCCTGCCCAGCGGCCTTGGGTCACTGGTCAGCCGTCGCAAAGGACAAAACACATGAGCAACGGCCTTTTGGAAGTACGCGACGTACAAAAAACCTTTGGTGCGGTGACAGCGGCGAAGGATATTTCGGTGTCAGTGCCGCAGGGGTCAATCTATTCGCTGATCGGCTCCAATGGCGCAGGCAAGACCACGTTTGTGAACATGGTCACCGGCTATATCAAGCCCGATGCAGGCACCATCAACTTTGGTGGGCGCAACATTGCGGGCCTGCCGCCGCGCCAGATCACACGGCTGGGCATTCACCGCTCGTTCCAGATCGCGCAGCTGTGCAATGAATTGACAGTCGAGGAAAACATGCTGGTAGCGGGTGCCATTCACGGACGGACCCGCCCGTCATTTTTGCGCCGCAGCGATGATGCGCAGGCCCGCGAACGGGCGATGGCCACACTGGAACGGTTCAATATCGCCGAGCACCGCAACCGGCTGATCCCGGAACTATCGGGGGGTGTGAAGAAACTGCTTGATATCGCGATGGCTATGGCAGGAGAGACCCAGATCATGCTGCTGGACGAACCCACGTCCGGCGTAGCAGCGGATGAGAAATTTCCGATCATGGATCTGGTGATTGATGCACTGCGAGACGAAGGAGTGACGGTTATTTTTGTGGAACATGACATGGATATCGTTAACCGTTATTCCGAACGGGTGCTGGCCTTTTATGACGGCCAGATCATTGCCGATGACACGCCTGATGTGGTGCTATCGGACACCGAAGTGCAACGCTATGTCACGGGGGCACCAGCATGACACTGAAACTGGAAAACGTAGAAGTCACAATTCAGGCCGCTCCCATTTTACGCGGAGTCAACCTTGAAGTCGCCGCTGGTGAACGCATGGGGCTGGTGGGCCGCAACGGCGCAGGCAAAACAACCGTGATGCGCACCATCACTGGCCTTGCCACGCTTGCAGGCGGCAAGGTGTTCTGGGAAGGCGAGGACATCTCGGTCATGGAACCGCGCGACCGCGCGCGATTGGGCTTTGGCTATATGCCAGAGGACCGCCGGTTGATCCCCGATCTGACTGTTGAGGA
This sequence comes from uncultured Paracoccaceae bacterium, assembly GCA_905182355.1. Classification (GTDB taxonomy): domain Bacteria; phylum Pseudomonadota; class Alphaproteobacteria; order Rhodobacterales; family Rhodobacteraceae; genus Ascidiaceihabitans. The sequence continues at coordinate 6,059 of CAJJBH010000040.1, forward strand.
AAACATGCTGCTGCCCGCATGGGTAAATAATTCAATCGACGGGCCAAAGGGGCTATCCTTTGTGTATGATCTGATGCCCGAATTGACCCAGATGTCGACACGCAAGGCGCTGCTGCTGTCGGGGGGGCAGCAAAAGATGGTGGCCTTGGGCCGTGCGCTGATCGCGGGCAGCCGGTTGTTGCTGCTGGATGAGCCGTTTGAAGGAGTCGCCCCCGCCCTAGCCAAGCGCATTTCGGACGTGATCACTTCACTGAAGGGGGATGGCCTGTCGGTGCTGATCGCGCAATCCGAACTGAGCCACTCCGCCGACCTACTACAACGCGAAAGCGTGATCGAGCGCGGCGAGATCATCAAGGTAAATGTGATTGACACCAGCCTCCAAGAACAACAAGTCTGACCGGAAGGGCCACTGGCGTGAACGCATTCTATCCGCCCTACTTCAAAACTGCACAAAGGCACTAGAACCGATATGGCGCTCAAAGCAAAACCCCTGCGCGTGCAGCATGCGTATGAACAAGTATCTCGAGAGATCGAGTCGCAAATCCTAACAGGCTCCATGAAACCCGGCGACCAACTTCCCGGTGAGGTCGAGATGGCGAGCATGTTTGCCGTCAACCGCTCTACGGTGCGCGAAGGTATCAGACGGCTGGAATGCGAAGGTTTTGTACGCCGGATATCACCGCGCAAGATGGTGGTCAGTATCCCGCGGATGGCAGAATTGGCGTCGCGCCAGACCCGCGCGCTCAGCATGCTGGAGGTCAGCTTTAGCGAGCTGTGGAATGTAGTGGTCGAAACCGAACCGCTGGCTGCTGAACTTGCAGCGCTTCATGCAGATGACAGCGATCTGGTCGCCCTGGATAATATTCACGCAGCACTGGTGGCCGCCGAAGGTGAAGGACGCGCCTCGGCCGAGATTGATACCGCCTTTCATTCCCGGATTGCCGAGGCTGGCAAAAACCGCGTGTTGCAACTGGCCCGCGAGCCAATCGGGTTTCTGATCTTTAGCGGGTTCGACGCATTGATCCCGGAACTGCCCCAAGCCATGTCACGCCAAGTGGTGGCGCACAGCCATGTGATAGAGGCAATCCGCAACCGTGATCCTGTCGGCGCACGCGACTGGATGCGGCGGCATATTGATGACTTCAAGCGTGGCTACGTCCTTGCCGGTCTGCCGCTGGATGCGCCGATTGCCGGGGTCGCGGCCAAGTTGGCTGAATTGGGGCACGACCTTTGATGCGGCACTCTGATCATCGGACTATGCCTGACAGCAGTTCCTCCGCGCCGTTGCGCTATGAGCAGCACTATGGTGACCGCGTCGTTGAGTGCTATACTGACCGCCCGCCAAATGTGTATGGGATTTTAAGCGATGCCACTGCCCGATATCCGGACAATACGGCGCTGATCTGTGGTGGCACGCGCCTATCTTACGCCGAATTGGACACCAATGTTCGCCAAGTGGCCGCAGGTCTTGCGGCACGTGGTGTAGGACGCGGTGACCGGGTTGCGATGCTGCTGGGCAATGGCGTACCCTTTGTGGTCGTCACCTATGCGGTCGCCTTTTTGGGTGCCGTAACCGTGCCCTTGAACACCCGCGACCAGATGCCCGGCATCCGCCATGCACTACTTAATTCCGACGCGATGGCGTTGATCATGGATGCCGAGTTCCGCGATATTGTCCCGTTGCCCGCCGACACACCTACCCTGACCGCACAGTTTTCAGTCGGTGAGGCCCTTGGATTTGAGGCCTACGAGACACTTTTGCACGACGCTCCCGCCGCACATCCCACGCAGACGGCCGATGATGCGATCGCGACCATTCTGTATACCTCTGGCACCACAGGCTCGCCCAAGGGGGCGATGTTGACTGGCCTCGGAATCGTACACTCCGCCACAAATTTTATGCAAACCATGGGACTGGGGCCAACGGACAGCACCGTCATTGTGGTGCCAATGAACCATGTAACCGGATTGGTCGCGGGGATACACACCTTGATCCGTTGCGCGGGCTGCATAGTTGTGATGCGAACATTCAAGGCTGTAAAATTTCTTGAATGCGCGGCAAACCATGGCATGACCTATTCGTTCATGGTGCCTGCGATGTATAATCTATGTCTGCACCAGGCCAAACTGGAAGACTACGATCTTTCCGGATGGCGGATCGGTGGCTACGGCGGAGCCCCGATGCCCGCGGCAACGATCGAACGGCTGGGCAAGACCCTGCCGAGTCTTGGTCTGATGAACGCATATGGTGCTACCGAAACCACATCACCCGCCACAATCATGCCCTCCGATCAAACTGCGCTACGCCGCCTTTCCGTGGGCCGTCCGGTGCGGGGGGCCGAGGTCCGCGTGATGGATGACGCGGGCCGTGAGGTGCAAAGGGGCGAGACAGGAGAACTGTGGATACGCGGTGCCATGGTTGTGCCGGGGTACTGGCGCAACCCCGAGGCAGACAAGCGTGAATTCGCGGCGGGATTCTGGAAATCTGGCGACATCGGGTCAATTGATGCCGAGGGTTTCGTACATGTGCTTGACCGCAAAAAGGACATGGTCAATCGCGGCGGCCACAAGATTTTCACCGCAGAGGTGGAAAGCGTGCTGACAGCAGTGCCAGGTGTGATCGAAGCGGCAGTGGTCGCCAAACCCTGCCCGATTCTGGGCGAACGGGTGCATGCTGTACTTTGCGTCACGCCGGATGTGGTAGATACGCAAACCCTCAAAGATCACTGCGCAAGCCAATTGGCCGATTACCAATGCCCCGAAAATTATACCCTGCGCCACGCGCTTTTGCCGCGTAACGCCAATGGCAAAGTGTTGAAACGACAGATCAAACAAGAGCTTGGCTTTGACATCGTGCCCCATACAGCCCCAAAGGAAACCTGAGACATGAACACCCAACTGGAACGCCGTGGTATCTCCCAACGCGCACTTGATATCGCCGACAAGGTCGAAGCCTTTGTACGCGACAAAGCTGTTGCATTCGAGGGCGATCCCCGCTGCGGGTCGCATGGCCCCTCAGACGCTTTGGCCGATGAGATGAAGGCGCTGGCCCGCACCGCAGGCGTCATGACACCACATATACTTGAGGATGGCAGCCACCTGACACAGCGCGAAACAGCTGCGGTACTGATCCGCTCGGGGTTATCCCCGCTTGGCCCACTTGCTTGCCACACATGTTCCCCCGATGAAGGGAATATTTTCCTTTTGGGCAAGGTCGCCTCGCCCGAGCTGAAAGAGCGGTTCCTGCCACGGATGATTGATGGCAGTATTCGTTCTGCATTTTTCATGACCGAGCCGGCGTCGGATGGTGGCGCCGGGTCAGACCCCTCAATGATGCTCACCACTTGCAAGCTGGATGGCAATCACTGGGTTATCAACGGGCGCAAAACCTATATCACCGGTGCGGACGGCGCAGGCATGGGCATCATCATGGCCAAGTCGGATGACGGTGCCTGCATGTTTCTTGTTGATCTACCGGACCCTGCAATCCGCATTGAGCGGGTGCTGGACACAATCGACAACTCTATGCCCGGCGGCCATGCGGTGATCAGCATCGACAATCTGCGCGTGCCTGCGGATCAGATGCTGGGTGCCTCTGGCGAAGGATTCAAATACGCACAGGTGCGACTGGCACCTGCGCGTCTCAGTCACTGCATGCGCTGGCTCGGTGCTTGCGTGCGCGCCAACGAAATTGCCAGTGCCTACGCAAACCGGCGTATGGCGTTTGGCAAACCTCTTGTCGATCACGAAGGGGTCGGCTTTATGCTGGCTGAAAACCTGATTGATCTGAAACAGGCTGAGTTGATGACCTATTGGTGCGCGGATGTTCTGGATAGCGGTGCGCAAGGCGGGCCTGAAAGCTCAATGGCCAAGGTCGCGGTTTCCGAGGCACTGATGCGTGTGGCGGATCGCTGTGTGCAATGCATGGGTGGCCAAGGTGTGACCGCCGACACAATTGTCGAACAAGTGTTCCGCGAGATCCGCGCGTTCCGTATTTACGACGGGCCCACAGAGGTTCATAAATGGAGCCTTGCCAAGAAGATCAAGCGCGACTGGAAGGCGGAGAACGCGGGATGAGTACAAGCGCCAACAATG
>CAJJBH010000041.1 GCA_905182355.1 uncultured Paracoccaceae bacterium
TGAACCGTTTGGCGCATCACGCACGTTCCGCATGTTGGCCGTGAATGACGACTGCTGCTGCATTATAAGTTTCGTAGCACCTATTAGCCAGAAAGGAGCTAACAAACCCCCGCGAGTTTAAAGCTGGCACTGGCCATGTGTAAATAACTTAGGCACCGCCAGTGGCCCCTGCAGGGGTCCAATAGGCGTCTTTAATCATGATAACGCACCCGATTTAGTGACCATCTTGTCATACCAAGAATTACACGCAGACAGATATTATCTGCGGAGCAAGGCTTTGATTGATCAAATAAATGTGCTGGCTAGCACGGTGATGTACGGGTGGCACACGGTAGCAACAATACTGTTCCCTTAGATTGTCAGATTGTACCACTTGGGTGAACACCCTGAAAGCCAATGCGCGGTGTCGGTAATAACTGAAGATGTCATATGCCTTGGCACACATTGGGCCACTTTCTAGCGTTGACATGCAAGATGACGTCGTAAACAAAAATGCTGGAATTGATAAGAATTACTAAAAAATAGGAATGGTGACATTCAGCAAACACTTATTTTTGTTGAATTAGTATTGAGAAAATCCCTTTTCTTGATGCAAGCACTTGGTTTAGGCCCAAGCGCCTATGGCCTGGGGGCGAGCCTCTTAACCCGTACCACTTTTCATTTTAGTAAAATTTAAAACACTACCCTTGCGGGGGCGTTTTCTTGTCCAAATACCGTTTCAATGCCACGCGGCACTTGCGCATGTTAGACCTGCCCAATAGAAGGACACAAATTTTCTGCCAGCGCCCACTTAGGCGCCTTAATCCTATGGAGCAAACATGCAGGTCACCGAGACACTTAACGACGGTCTAAAGCGCGCATATTCAATCACCGTGACCGCGGCCGAATTGGACGCGACAGTAAACACGAAATTGGTTGAAGCGCAGCCAGAAGTCGAAATGAAGGGCTTCCGTAAGGGTAAAGTTCCTATGGCTCTGCTGAAAAAGCAGTTTGGCGAACGTCTGATGGGCGAAGCCATGCAAGAGTCCATCGACGGCGCGATGAACAAGCACTTTGAAGATTGTGGCGACCGCCCAGCGATGCAGCCTGACGTCAAAATGACAAACGAAGACTGGAAAGCCGGCGATGACGTAAACGTCGACATGACATATGAAAAGCTTCCAGAAATTCCAGAAGTTGACCTAAGCGTCATCAAATTGGAAAAAATGGTTGTTAAGGCTGACGATGCAGCAGTTGACGAAGCTTTGGCCAACTTGGCTGAAACTGCGCAAGACTTTAAAGAACGCAAAGCCGGTTCAAAAGCCAAAGACGGTGACCAAGTTGTCATGCACTTTGTTGGTAAAGTGGACGGCGAAGCGTTTGAAGGTGGTTCTGCTGAAGATTACCCGCTGGTTTTGGGCTCAAACTCATTCATTCCAGGTTTTGAAGAGCAATTGGTTGGCGTAAAAGCTGGCGAAGAAAAAGCAGCGACTGTTTCTTTCCCGGATGATTACCAAGCCGAGCACCTAGCTGGCAAAGAAGCGATCTTTGACTGTACAATCGTTGAAGTCAAAGAGCCAGTGGCTGCCGAGATCAATGACGAGATGGCGAAGAAATTCGGTGCAGAAGATCTGGCCGCTTTGAAAACCCAAATCAGTGAACGTCTGGAAACTGAATATGACGGCGCTTCCCGCGCAATCATGAAGCGCGGTCTTTTGGATGCGCTTGACGGTTTGGTGTCCTTCGATCTTCCACCTTCCTTGTTGACAGCTGAAGCGGGTCAAATCGCACATCAGCTATGGCACGAAGATAACCCAGAAGTTGAAGGCCACGATCACCCGGAAATCGAAACAACTGACGAGCACACAACGCTGGCGACACGCCGTGTGCGTCTAGGCCTGTTGTTGGCTGAATTGGGTCAAAAAGCGGAAGTCCTAGTGACAGACGCCGAAATGACACAAGCGATCATGACCCAAGCCCGCCAATACCCTGGTCAAGAGCGTGAGTTCTTTGAATTTGTTCAGAAAAACGAGCAAATGCAACAGCAGCTTCGCGCCCCATTGTTTGAGGACAAAGTTGTAGATCACGTATTTTCGTTGGTCACAGTGACAGACAAAGAAATGTCTAAAGAAGACCTCCAAAAAGCGGTTGAAGCGCTAGAAGAAGAATAAGCCTTTCGTTCCAAAAGGGACGTAGGGTAAGGGCCGCTTCTGTGATGGGAGCGGCCCTTTTTATTATTTACCCTTGCCGCCACCGGGGGGATTGTTACCACGACCGCCACCAGATGGATTTCCTGTGGTGCTAGGTGCGTTTGTTGGCGAATTTACACTCATAATAATCTCTAACTCTTTCAAATTTCAATTTTTAGTAGTTTCCATTTGCCACATACCACTTTTGATTGCAGGGAGAGCAAAGAAAAATGGATATTCCCTACCCAAAGTTCCCGACCCAACAGGGCTATATGACGGGCAAGACACAACACGCCTATATCGCGGCGGCGATTGAGAAGGGGTTGTTGCCTGCTGACGCGCGCCACAACGCGGCGATTGTGTCCCTGACCGCCCCATCTGACCCAGATACCCCAATCCAGTTCTGGCAGCTATTTTCAGTGCTGGGCGTGGATGCGATTGTGGTCATTGTTCAAGATTTCTACGAACGGGTGTTCGCGGACGACGATTGGTTTGTCGCGCCTTTTGCCCGCATCGGCGGGGTCGAACATCACACGGTCACGCAGGCCTCCATGTGGGCGGATACGATGGGCGGTGGTCCGTATTACCACGGGGCCGAATTCCGCCTTAGCTTTCACCACACCCACAACGCCATGGCCGTGATGAACGATCGCGGCGCCGCGCGCTGGGTCGTGTTGATGAACGAAACGCTTGAGGCCTGCGCGGATCACATGACGGACGACCCACGTGTGCGGATCGCGATCAATACGTTCCTGACGCATTTTTTGGGGAAGTATGTGGTTGAATTTAGCCTTGGTGATCTGGGTGCGTTTGGAGAGGTGAATGGAGTTTTCGCGTAAACCCTGGTATGAACTTTTGCGATGGGGCAAACGGCAGCAAAGAGCCCAATGTGATCGATGCTGCGGGACGCACGAATAATGGCTAAGCAGGTTTTATCAAAGCCTGATCAAACCGTTTGCTATCTCTGCTGCGATTGCCTTGGCGTCAACACCCTCGCGTTCGGCGGATACCCTCAATCCCAAAAGATCAGACTGATACCTGCGGGCAAGCACCTTAGGATCATGCGAAACATCAATGTCGCCCGCTGATTGAGCCTGCTGAAATAGTTCCGCAAAATGCGCCTCCATCTTCAACAGATGCAGATTCGCTTCGTGCGCCAAGGGATGCTTGTGCGCGTGAAGTTCAAGAAGCGTCTTTGATAGCATGCATGCTTTGGCGGGGGCGGTATCGTTCTCGACGACCATCTTCGGGAAACGCTGAAGCGCTTTGATCGGGCCATGTTCTTGCGCCAACGCCTTTAGGCGCTCCCGCCCGTCAGTTGCGTATTTTTCCATGGCGAGCTTGAACAGGGCCTCTTTAGAGCCGAATGCCGCATAAAAGCTGCCCGGCTTCATCTCCAATACAGCTTCAAGATCTTTCAGCGAAGTGCCTGCCCATCCGCGTTTCCAAAACAAATCGCGGGCGCGTTCGATCAGTTCATCTCGGTCATAATTAGGTTTACGTGGCATTGACCCACCAATTCTTGAATGATAGCCCAATTGTATACTTGAGTGATCACTCAAGAAAGCCTAAAAGCTACATATCGCAATTTTCAAAGGACGCCCCAATATGAATTTCCCTTCCCATGACATGGACACTGCTCCAGAAGCCTCCAAACCACTGTTGGAGAAGTCGCAAAAGGCAATGGGTCGCTTGCCCGGCTTACATAAAGTTCTGGCGGAAAGCCCACAGGCGTACGAGGCATATCAACTTCTTCACAAATTATTCACTGAAACAGATTTTGATGCCGACGAGCTGACTGTCGTGTGGCAAGCAATCAATGTTGAGAATTCATGCCATTACTGCGTACCGGCTCACACAGGCATCGCAAAGATGATGAAGGTTTCGGACGATATCACGGACGCTCTACGCAATGAGACGCCGTTGCCAACGGCAAAGCTTGAGGCGCTGCGGTCGTTCACAATCCAGATGGTGCGCGAGCGCGGAAACGCCACTGATGCACAGTTGGAAAGCTTCTTTGCCGCCGGTTACAGCCATCGCGCAGTGTTAGATGTGATCTTGGGCATAGCCCAGAAAACGATGTCCAATTACATCAATCACGTGGCAGTAACGCCGGTTGATGAAGTGTTTCAGCCATTGTTATGGCAGCGTGGCGATACACCCCTCAAAGTTTGATAAAATGAAGGCGCGCTTCACGTAAAGGTGGAACGCGCCCTCCTTTGCCGCAAGAGTTAACCGGAAATTCAAGTTAAGTTTGCCAATGACTGCAAAGTCTGCACAGCCAACTCCGAGCCCCCTCAAACTAAAAAAGGCCGCCCGATCACTCGGGCGGCCTTTTTAATTCATGAAACCAATAACAAGACTTAGGAAGCAGGCGCTTCTTCGGCGTCGTCCTCAGATGCTTTAGGCATACCCGCGCTGTCAGCCAGATCGTCGTCATCAGATGCCGCAGCACCGATGTCTTCGAACAACTCAGAGATTTCGAATTCTGCTGCTGCTTCTTCTTCAGCGGCCAATTCTAGGATCGATTTGCCTGCGGCTTGAAGTTCTGCTTCTTCGGCTGAACGAGCTACGTTCATCTCGATTGTGGCAGTGACTTCTGGGTGCAGAACAACCAAAACTTCGTGCAGACCAAGGTATTTGATCGGGTTGATCAAAACGACTTGTTTACGGTCTACGGTGAAGCCTTCAGCTGTTGCAGCGTCGGATGCGTCACGTGTTGTGACGGAACCGTACAATGCACCAGCGTCGGAAGCGGAACGAATCACAACGAACTGTTGTCCGTCCAATTTCGCAGCCATTGCTTCAGCTTCGGTTTTTGTTTCAAGGTTCTGTGCTTCAAGCTGAACTTTACGCGCTTCAAAGCTTGCGATGTTTGCAACAGAAGCCGTTAGGCCTTTTTTCTGTGGCAGCAAGAAGTTGCGTGCAAAGCCTGGTTTGACGTCAACAACGTCGCCCATTTGGCCCAGCTTAGCGACACGTTCAAGAAGGATAACTTTCATTTCGGTTCTCCTTACTTAACAGCATATGGCAGTAGGGCGAGGAAGCGAGCGCGTTTGATGGCACGGGCCAATTCGCGTTGCTTTTTCGCAGATACTGCGGTGATACGGGAAGGTACAATTTTGCCACGCTCAGAGATGTAGCGTTGTAGCAAACGTGTGTCTTTATAGTCGATCGCTGGTGCATTGTCGCCCGAGAACGGGCAGACCTTGCGGCGACGGAAAAATGGTTTTGCAGCCATGGGTTACGTCCTTTTTCTAAAGCTTAAGATCAGCGGCGTTCACGGCGCTCTGGGCGCTCGTCACGTTTCTGCATTTGTACGGATGGCAGTTCTTTGTGCTCGTCCATTTTGATGGTCAAAACACGCATCACATCTTCATGCAGACCCATCAGGCGTTCCATCTCTTTGACGGCAGGCGCTGGTGCATCAGAACGCAAAAAGGCGTAGTGGCCTTTGCGGTTCTTGTTGATCTTATAGGCCATAGTCTTGACGCCCCAATACTCGCTGTCCACGAGTTTACCTTCGTTGTCGGAAAGTACGGTGCCAAAGTGTTCGATCAAGGCTTCGGCTTGTGTATTAGACAAGTCTTGGCGCGCGATCATGACATGCTCATATAACGGCATGTGTGCTCCATTTGTATCAAGGCGCATTTCAAAGGCGGGCCATATATTCCTTTGCGGGCCTGCCACGAGAGACTGCGCGGTTAAATAGTCGTGCAAAGGAAGTGCTGCATATACATGGTTTTTGGGGTGGCGCAAGGGGGGGGCTTGGCTTGGCCGATATCATGACTGAGGCGAATGCTTGTGCTTGCATTGGCCTTGGCTGTTAAGGAGTAGATGGCAGTGTCTTAAGCTAAAATTTTCCACGCCAGCCACACAATAGACTGCAAGATGCCGCGTCTTTGACCATGAGTTGCCCAAATCTGGTCGCATTGTTAGCCCTAATTGTTCCCAAGGCTCAACAAAGAGCAAAACGCACTGGGAGACAACTGATGACCGCTGTTACCGATTTTATGCAAGAGACCGCAACACCGATTAACCCAGCCATGGCAAGCCGTGTTCAGACCTTGGATGGTGGGCGATTGATGGTGCGCGGTGGTCAAAGAGTGTTGGGTGCAGCCCTTATTCTTGCAGCTGTTGGCTTGTGGATCATGCCTGGGGCGGAATTTTCCAATGATGTTATGTTGATGAAGTTGGTTTTGTCCCTCACTGCAGCAAGTATCGGCATTATGCTGACACAGCAGGCCAAAACGCCACCTGCGCCAGAAGTCGAAATTGACACAGTGCGTCAGGAAATCCGTTTGGTGCGCCGCACTGGCAGGCAGCTAGAATGCGTTGAAAAGTGCAAGTTTGTTGACCTTAATTGCGCCGAAGTTCACGGGTCTTATGTTACGCTTTGGGTTAAGGACAACGTGATGTTGGCTGAAGTTGCCATGACTAACCCACAGGTACGCCGCAGCCTGATGGCTGGCTTGGCCAATGCCGGCAAATTGTAACATCCATCCCAACAAATCACTTGCCTGTTACTGAACCGCCCATTTTCCATTTGTTCTGTTCATTAACGCGCACAAATTGTTGATTACTGCGCAGTTGTGCACAGTCCTGATTACACCCCATTATCGTTTATGTTTTCACAAACGGAGCTAAATGTTATGAAATCTTTCTTCCTTGCGGCCGCATTGGCCAGCACAGCCACATTCGCCGCCGCCGACACATACGTTCTGGACGCAAGCCACAGCCAGGTTGTGTTTTCGTACAACCACCTTGGGTTCTCAACGACCTCCGGTATGTTCTCTGGGTTTGAGGGCGAAATTTCCTTTGACCAAGAAAATGCTGCCAACTCATCCGTATCTGTATCCATGCCAGTGATGAGCATGTTCACAGGCTGGGAAAAGCGTGAAGGTCACTTTATGTCCGGTGATTTCTTTGGCGCTGCTGAGGGTGACATGATCACGTTTACATCCACGTCCATCGAAACCACGGGCGATACAACAGCTAAGATCACCGGCGATTTGACCATGAATGACGTTACCAAATCTGTCGTTCTGGATGCCACGTTGAATAAGATGGGCACACACCCGCAAGCGCAAAAAGACTGGGCTGGTTTTGATGCCACAGCCAACTTGTTGCGGTCCGACTTTGGCTTGGGTGCATTTGCGCCATATGTAAGCGACGAAGTTGCCGTGACCATATCCATTGAAGCAATGAAAGCTGAATAAGCTTTTCAAGGTTAAATGAATTTGGGGCCGCCTATTATGTCAGGCGGCCCTTTTTTATGTGCTGTGGCCATGAGTATTTGGGGTCAAAAGAAGCTTTGGTGTCAGTTCTGTGTGGCCGTTAAGGTGATCTGAACCTTCACTGGAAATTTTAGACTGCTTTCGTCGGCCATGTTTTTTCCAATGTCAAAGTCCAGCCTGTTCAACTTTATCTCGGCCCGCATGGTTGTGACGTCGTCGGTTGTGGACAGATTGAAAGGCATTTCTATTGGCACGGTTTTGTCCCGAATTAGCAGCGTGCCTGTTGCCATATTTCCGTCGACGATTGGTGCAAGGTCTGCGGTGAACACAGCGGTGGGGAAGGTGGCTGTGTCAAAGAAGTCTGGCCCTAGTGCTTGCGACGTGACGGACCCAAGGGTGAGGGACCCAACTGCGATGGTCACTTCAGTAGAACCCATGCCAGTTGTTGGATTGTAGATGATAGAGGCGGTCCAATCTTCGAAGCTGCCTGTGACTGTGCTGCCGAACTGATCGATTGTTATTGCGATTTCGCCTGATGTCACAGTCCAGTCGGAGGCGACGTCTTCCAATGCAGCGCGATCTTGACCATCAGCGTGATCAAACACCCCGATGGCTGTTCCGATCATCAAAGCGGCGGCCCAGGCGACAAAGGCTGATGCAATGGGGAGGACAGCGTTGTGGTTGCCCGTGGTCTCTGGTGCGTTTGAGGCCCCGAACCACATGCGCCGCAGCGTCGCGTCTTTGTCGATAAAATGGTGTTTAAGTGCGCCTGCAACATGCAGCAGGATCGATGCGGCCAAAACCCGTTCGAATATGATGTGTAACCCTGCAAACAGGTCTGCGGTGCCTTCGCTTTTGGCGACAAATGGCAGATTTTGACCAAAGGGCCACCAAATCGGCGCAAAGCCTGTGGTGGATGCGTGATGTATCCAACCCGTCAGCGGTACAAGCACAAGTGATCCATACAAGAGCCAGTGGATTGTTTCGGCCAGCCAGCTTTCGGCGCGCCGTTCAGGATGTAATCCGTTTGGTTTTGGCTGGCTCAATGCCCAACCGATCCGCGCCAGTGCAACAAAGAACATCGTCACGCCCAGTGTTTTGTGCATCGAGAACAACCAAGCCTTTAGCGCCAGTTGTTCGGACGTGTCATAGGCCATGCCGTTGGCGATGATCCCAAGTGCAATAAGCGTGATAATCAACAGGGCTGTCAGCCAGTGAAAGGTTTTGGCGACGGCTCCATAGCTGTGGGCGGTATTACTGCGTGACATTATTAATCCTTTGTGGCCGCTTATCTTTGAATGGGTGACGCCTTTGCATTGAACATTATTCGATCACTTGTGCGCAAGCCCATGTCCTGCACACCCAACCTGCGTTTCTGTGTTGGCTTGTGCGGCAGGGGCTGGCCGTCTAGACCGATGTTAACACATATCAATGGGGAGCAGACCATATGACAACCGCTTTTGTATTTCCGGGCCAAGGGGCGCAGACCATCGGCATGGGCCGTGATTTGGCTGACGCCTATCCAGCGGCCCGCGCGGTGTTTGAAGAAGTCGATGAGGCATTGGGCGAAAAACTGTCTGATCTGATTTGGAATGGCGATCAAGACACGCTGACCCTGACCCAAAACGCGCAACCTGCGTTGATGGCCACGTCTTTGGCCGCCATGCGCGCGCTTGAGGCGGAAGGCATTACGCTAGAGCGTGCCAGTTTCGTCGCGGGCCACTCACTGGGTGAATATTCCGCATTGGCGGCGTCTGGTGCGATTTCTATTTCGGACACTGCCCGCTTGTTGCGTCTGCGTGGCAAAGCGATGCAAGAGGCGGTGCCGGTTGGTATTGGCGCGATGGCCGCGTTGTTGGGACTGGATTTTGCTGCGGCGACTGAAGTTGCGGCAGAGGCCGCGCAGGGCGAAGTCTGTCAGGCCGCAAATGACAATGATCCGGGGCAGGTTGTGATTTCGGGTCATAAGGGCGCGGTTGAACGGGCTTTGGTCATTGCAAAGGAAAAGGGTGCAAAACGGGCTGTTTTGCTGCCTGTGTCTGCGCCGTTTCACTGTGCGTTGATGGAACCCGCGGCTGCTGTGATGGCTGAAGCATTGGCGCAGGTTACGATTAATGCGCCATCGGTTCCATTGGTCGCAAACGTGCGGGCAGAGGCGGTGACAGATGCCGACATGATCGCTGGTTTGTTGATTGAACAGATTACAGGATCGGTACGCTGGCGTGAAAGCGTGTCTTGGATGGCGGCAAATGGCGTGACTGATATTTGGGAAATCGGCGCGGGCAAAGCATTGTGCGGTATGATCCGCCGCATCGACAAGACCGTTGCCACGCGCAACATTGGCTCACCGGCAGACATTGCCACAGCTTTGGAGGGCTAGGAATGACCCTAGAAGAAGCAATGGCCCTACAACCCGAGTGGGTTATGATGTGGGTATATGTGTTGGTGGCAGGTGCCTTTGTTGCGCCAGTGGTTTTGCTGATTTGGAAAGCCAGCCGCAAAGCGGGGATCATTACGCTTGTTGCCAGCCTTTTAGCAGGCTTTGGCGTTCAGATGATTTTTGACGCGATGGGCTATGTCAAATTACTAGGCCTACCACACCTAATCCTATGGGTGCCGATTGTTGTGTTCTTGATGGCGCAACAGGCCCGTGGGGATATGCCGAATTGGCCCCGCCGAATTATCTGGTTCATCACTGCAATTATCTGCATCTCGCTGGTGTTTGATTTTATCGATGTGGTTCGTTGGATTTTGGGTGAACGCGCACCGTCGGTGTGAAGTATAAAGTGAAGAGGGAAGAATAGATGTTTGATTTAACAGGAAAAAATGCACTTGTCACTGGCGCTTCTGGCGGCATTGGTGCGGATATCGCACGTATGTTGCACGGTGCTGGCGCAACTGTTGGGCTTAGTGGCACACGGGTTGAACCGCTAGAGGCATTGGCTGCTGAACTTGGCGAACGTGCGCATGTGTTGCCTTGTAACCTTAGCGATATGGAAGCGGTTACTGAGCTGCCAAAGCAAGCAGCGGCGGCGATGGGATCGGTAGATATCTTGGTTAACAACGCAGGTATCGCACGCGACAATCTGTTCATGCGGATGTCCGATGATGAGTGGTCGTCCGTGATGGATGTAAATTTGACCGCGACGTTCAAACTTTGCAAAGGTGTGATGCGCGGCATGATGAAGGCACGTTGGGGTCGGATTGTTAACATTTCTTCGATCGTGGGTGCCACCGGCAATCCGGGGCAGGCGAACTACGCAGCCTCCAAGGCGGGCATGATCGGTATGTCGAAATCATTGGCTTACGAGGTTGCATCGCGTGGGATCACCGTGAATGCGGTGGCTCCTGGATTTATTACCACGGCCATGACGGACAAACTGAATGACGACCAGAAGGGGGCGATCATGACGCAAATTCCCGCTGGCCGGATGGGTGAACCTTCTGAAATCGCCAGTGCCGTGCTATACTTGGCATCTACCGAGGCAGGTTATGTCACGGGTACCACCTTGCATGTGAACGGCGGTATGGCCATGTTGTAGGTTCTGGCAAATCGCATACACCATATATTGGGGTTGCAAATGATTTGCCAACTGCGTTGACTGTGTTATAGGCGGCGCAGAAATTGATCACAGTGGCACTTGCCGCTGGGTTTGGTTGCGTTAATAATACGTATCTTGAGCGCCCTTCGGGGCAAGACCAAGGTTCCCTAAGACGGGTGCCACAATTATATGGGCCAATTGACCCACACGAATGAGGACTTTGAATATGAGCGACATCGCAGACCGCGTAAAAAAGATCGTTGTAGAGCACCTTGGTGTTGAAGAAGCTAAAGTTGTTGAAGGCGCGTCTTTTATCGACGATCTAGGCGCTGACAGCCTTGACACAGTTGAGCTGGTCATGGCGTTCGAAGAAGAGTTCGGCATCGAAATTCCTGATGACGCAGCAGAAACAATCCAAAGCTTCGGCGATGCGATTAGCTTCATTACAAAAGCGTCCTAATTCGTTAGGCTAAGTCCTAACAGGGACTTTTAGACATTAAAAACGGCGTCCTTTGCAGAAAAGGGCGCCGTTTTTTTTAATGGGACATTCAAATAGTCAAGCTGCGAAAGCTGCAGTGGCAAAACCGTATTTTATGTGACGATTCTAAGGGACTAACCGTTGATAAGTCTTGCCGCCATTGCCAAGGCGACAAGGATGGAAAGAAAAATTACCAGAAAGACAAAGGCGGGCTTTTGATACCATACTTTTTGGTAATGACATTTATGGCAAGTATTGTCTGAAATACGCATGAGAAGATTGCAAGCCAAGCACCTAAGAAGACTTCAGTATCGAATTCCTAATGAAAATTTAAACAATTAACGCGAAAACATAATACTTGCATGTCAATTGTAGAGTAAAAGGGACCAGATCGCGGCGAAAAAATGGGACCACTTTAGCTGATGTTTTGCGTCGCTTTGGTGCGCGTGCTTGTCATATAGCTAAAGTAAGCCAAAGCGCCTGCCGGCCCTTGGGCCAGCATTTGTCTGTCTTGGGATGTTCGCGGGTTACTTTTGGTTTACGGGAAGAAATCTGAAAAATATTACGAATCGGTTTTGGGGATAACCCGGACATCGCGACAGTCCGGGGCCTCGTCATCCGCAGTTCAGTTTCTTTTTACCCTAAAGATAGACATTGTTTTTTCAGGCTACTTTGATATGAATTTCGAAACGGCAAGACTAATCATTGAGCGGTTTACCAAGCTGTGTTAACCGCTGCGGCGACAGCTTAAATCAACATCCTGTGGGGGATATATGTCAAACAATAACTTTGATGCGGATCATCTTGATACGCTTGACCGCGACTTGGACCGCCTATCCAGCCTTGGCGCTGCAACGGCATATGCGTCGCGCCCGATGGTTGGTTTGGGCATTTCGTTTGTGTTTGTCGTTTTGGCCAGTCTTTTGGCGACAGTTTTCTTTGGCCAGTCTAACAACACCATCATCGTAATTATTGCTGCTGGTGTGGGCGCATATATGGCGCTGAACATTGGGGCCAATGATGTGGCCAACAATATGGGCCCAGCCGTGGGCGCGAATGCGTTGTCGATGGGCGCTGCGATTGCAATTGCGGCTGTGTTTGAAAGCGCCGGGGCCTTACTGGCGGGCGGCGACGTTGTGTCCACCATCGCCAAAGGCATCATCGATCCTGCGGCTATGGAAACCACTGCCGTCTTTATTTGGGCGATGTTGGCGGCGCTGCTGTCGGCGGCACTTTGGGTCAATCTGGCCACTTATGTAGGTGCACCTGTGTCCACAACCCATTCGGTTGTGGGTGGCGTTATGGGGGCAGGTATTTCTGCGGCGGGGTTCGCCGTTGTGAATTGGCCCACGATGGCCACGATTGCAGCCAGCTGGGTCATTTCACCAGTTTTGGGTGGCACGGTCGCGGCTGCGTTCTTGTGGTTCATTAAGGCCCGTATTGTTTATCAGCCTGACAAAATTGCAGCGGCCCGTCGTTGGGTTCCAGTGCTAGTTGGCATTATGGCTGGCGCGTTTGCGACCTATTTGGCGATGAAAGGCCTGAAGAAGATCATCAAGATCGATCTGTCCACAGCCCTGATGATTGGTTTGGCGATTGGTATCGCGATCTGGTTGATCATGATCCCAGTGATCCGCAAGCAAGCGCTTGGTTTGGAAAACCGCAACAAATCGTTGAAGGTTCTGTTTGGTATTCCATTGGTTGTGTCAGCTGCGCTGCTTAGCTTTGCGCATGGTGCCAATGATGTCGCCAACGCTGTTGGTCCGCTGGCCGCGATCGTTCAAGCGTCGCAATCGGGTGATTTTACCGCTGACGTCTCAATCCCGCTTTGGGTGATGGTGATCGGGGCCTTGGGTATTTCTTTTGGGCTGTTCTTGTTCGGACCAAAGCTTATCCGCATGGTTGGCAGCCAGATTACCAAACTTAACCCAATGCGCGCGTATTGTGTGGCTTTGTCCGCTGCGATCACCGTGATTGTGGCCAGTTGGTTGGGCCTGCCTGTCAGCTCCACCCATATTGCTGTGGGGGGTGTGTTTGGGGTTGGGTTTTTCCGTGAATGGGACACCGAGCGTCGGATGAAGCTGGCCCGCGTTGCGGCAGATCTGCCTGAACGTCCAGCTGAAGAACGTCGTCGCCGTAAATTGGTGCGCCGTTCGCACTTCCTGACGATCATTGCGGCTTGGGTCATTACGGTGCCAGCAGCAGCGATCTTGTCTGCGGTTCTATTCTTGGTGATCAACGCGATTGCCAGCTAAGACCTACGTCGGCAAGAAAACAAACGGGTAGGGGATTGTATGATCCGCTGCCCGTATTGCGTTTTATTTACCGCGTTTGCGACGCCCACGCAGGACATGTCCAACCCGTAAAGTCATGGCATGACCCGCGCGGGTCCGTGTTTTCAGCACTGGGGTGTTTTCTGATGCTTCGCCTGATGCCTCGCGGCGCAGAATGTAGGCACCGGAAAGAACAATCACCGCTGTGCCCAAATAGGTCTGCCATGCGGGATATTCCGAAAAGATAAATATGCCAAACAACGTCGCCCATATGATTTGCGAATACTGCATTGGGGCCACGATGATCGCATCGGCGCGGGTGTAGGCCGCCACCAGCAGCCACATCGCGACCAAGACCAACACCGTATCGATCGCAAACAGGCCAAGATCGGCCAAAGGGATTTGGATATAGACAAAGGGAAGGATCATTGCTGTGATCACCAGATTGCTCATCATAGGATATATGATCAGCACAACGCTGCGTTCCTCCGCACTGATCTTGCGCGTAATAATCGACACAAAAGCCCCTGCGCAGGCAGTGGTGATTGCGGCCAAATGACCGGCGGTAAATTCGCTGGACCCAGGTCGCAGAACGATTAGGACCCCAATCAATCCGACCAAAACAGCCAACCCACGACGCATGCGCACCACTTCGCCCAGCATCGGGATAGCAAGGATAGTGATGATCAAGGGGGATGCAAAAAGGAAAGCATAGAACTGCGACAACGGCAGGGCCGTCACGGCGTAAAATGCACAAAGAGCTGCTACAACCCCAACAATGCTGCGGACTGTCACCCAATAGGGATGTTTGGGTTGCAATGTGTCAGGCGTGCTGTCGCGCATCATCACCAAGGTCAGAATGGGAAAGCTAAGCAGCGCTGTGATGAACACAACCTGAAAAGGTGAATATGTGGCACCCAGTTTCTTGACGATCACGTCATGGGTTGAAAATACAGCAAAAGCTGCAAGGGCTAAGGCTGCACCAGCTGCATTGTTCGATAAAGGGCCAAAGCGCATTTTGGATTGTCCTGTTGTTGTGCGGTTTTGTGCTGCCTAACACACGTAGGGTTAGGATCAAGTGACCCTCAAAAGTGCGGAAAAACGCCTCTTTGGGTCATTGATCTAAACAACAGATTGCGCGGGTGGATAAAAGCTGAACACGTAGGGGAAAACACTTAGATGTTGAGGTGAAAATGACCCGTATAGTCCCGACCATAAACACCCGGCGATTGACCCTTCGCGGGTTCTCGACCCGAGATTTTGACCGCTTCGCCGAAATTTGGGCGATGCCCGGGGTGGTGCGTTATATTGGTGGCAAACCCAAAAGCCGTGCTGCAGCATGGACGTCGTTTTTGCGCAATGCAGGGCAATGGCAAATCACTGGTTTTGGGCAATGGGCAATCGAGGACCAAGCCAGCAATACGATGATAGGTCAGGTTGGCTTTTTCCATGGCTCGCGGGAATTGGGCGACGACTTTGATGGCTGCCCCGAAGCGGGATGGGTGTTGACACTGGACGCCCAAAATCAAGGCTTAGGGAAGGAAGCTGCCGATGTGACGCACGAATGGTTTGATCGTGTTGTCAAAGGGCCGTTGGTTTGTGTTCTGGCCGCTGACAATCTGGCGTCTTTGAAGGTTGCGCAAAGCTTGGGCTATACCCCGCTACGTCAGATCGTGCTGGACGGCGAGACTGTGCAACTGATGACCCGTCCCAAGCCACCACAGAACCCTTGAACTAAGGGCACAAGCCAAGGTATGAGCGGTAGGAACATCAAGGTACATAATACTTTAGGGGCACAAGATATGCGCAGAGTCGTTGTTACAGGTTTAGGTTTGGTCACACCGTTGGCTGATGGTGTCGAAGAAAGCTGGAGCCGCATTTTAGACGGCAAATCCGGCGCTGGCCCAATCACGGGCTTTGACACAACGGGCCTGGTGACAACTTATGCCTGCGAAGTGCCTTTGGGTGACGGCACAGACGGCAGTTTCAACGCCGACAAATACATGGCGCCCAAAGAACAGCGCAAGGTTGATACATTCATTCAGTTTGGTTTGGCCGCGGCACAGCAAGCTGTTGAAGATTCCGGTTGGATGCCCACTGAGGACGAAGATCTTGAACGCACTGGCGTTTTGATCGGGTCGGGCATTGGCGGTCTGAATTCCATCGCCAACACCGCCATCATGATGGAAGAAAAAGGCCCCCGCCGTGTTAGTCCGTTCTTTGTACCGGGTGCGCTGATCAATCTGATCTCTGGTCAAGTATCCATTAAATATGGCTTCAAAGGCCCGAACCATTCGGTTGTGACAGCCTGTTCAACGGGGGCACACGCAATTGGCGATGCGTCCCGATTGATCATGTTTGGCGATGCGGATGTGATGGTTGCAGGCGGTGCAGAGGCGGCGATTTGCAAAATCGGCATTGCGGGCTTTAACGCCTGCAAGGCGCTGTCCACTAAAGGGGCAGATGATCCACAAAAAGCCAGCCGTCCATACGACGCGGACCGCGACGGGTTTGTGATGGGTGAGGGTGCTGGTATCCTTGTGTTGGAAGAATACGAACACGCCAAAGCGCGTGGGGCCAAGATTTATGCCGAAGTGCTTGGCTATGGCCTGTCGGGCGACGCCTACCACATCACGGCCCCGTCTTCGACGGGTGAGGGTGGCGAGCGTTCTATGCGAGCTGCTTTGCGCAATGCGGGGCTTGAGCCATCAGACATCGATTACATCAACGCACACGGCACATCGACCATGGCTGACACGATTGAACTGGGCGCTGTGGAACGGATGTTGGGCGATCACGCAAGCAAAGTCACGATGTCTTCGACAAAGTCATCTACAGGTCACCTTTTAGGGGCGGCTGGTGCGATTGAGGGGATCTTTAGCATCCTTGCGATCCGTGACCAAGTTTGTCCGCCTACTATCAATCTGGACAATGTCGCTGTCGAAACCAAGATTGATCTTGCCGCGAATAAAAAAGTTGAACGGGAGGTCAAAGTTGCTTTGTCCAACTCGTTTGGGTTTGGCGGCACCAATGCCTCTGTTATCTTTGGGAAAATCGACTAATGTGGAAAAATATCGCCTCTAGCGCCGTAACTTTTATGGTCGTCGCCCTGTTTGTGATGGGCGGTGTTATCACATGGGGCAAGTCGCAGTATATGTCTGCGGGGCCACTGGATCAGGCGATATGTTTACAGGTTGATCGTGGATCAAACATGAAGCGGGTCAGCGGCCAATTGTTGGATCAAGGGGCGGTATCATCTGCTGGATTGTTTCGGGTTGGCGCTGATTACACTGATAAAACGCGTGACTTGAAAGCTGGCAGTTATTTGGTGGAACGTCAGGCGTCGATGGAAAAAATCGTCGACACCATTACCAAGGGTGGCGCAAACACCTGTGGCACCGAAGTGGTGTACCGGATCGGGATCAACCGCATGAGCGTGTTAGTGCGCGAGTTGGATCCCACGACAAACCGTTACGTTGAAAAGGCGCAATTCAATCCTGCAGAGGAAGAAACTCCGGCTGTGTATACAGAAACCAAGGCCAAAGCGGACACGCGGTTCCGAGTTGCAATGGCGGAAGGTGTAACAAGTTGGCAGGTTGTCGAAAGCCTGAAGGGCATGGATGTGCTGGAAGGCGACATTGCCAAGGTGCCTGCTGAGGGTGCATTGGGTCCAGACAGTTACGAGGTTAAGCAAGGCGACAACCGCGCTGATATTCTGGCGCGTATGGAGGCGACCCAAGACCGTTGGATCGCTGAGGCTTGGGAGGCACGTGATACATCCGTTCCCATCAAGAACCCTGAAGAGTTGTTGATCCTGGCATCGTTGATCGAAAAAGAAACAGGTGTTGCGGAAGAACGTCGCCAAGTCGCCAGTGTGTTTGTGAACAGGTTGAACAAAGGCATGAAGCTGCAAACTGACCCGACTGTGATCTACGGGATTACAAAGGGCGAAGGTATTTTGGGCCGTGGTTTGCGCCGTTCAGAACTACGCGCAGCGACACCTTGGAACACCTATGTGATCGAGGCGTTGCCCCCAACGCCCATCGCGAACCCCGGTCTCGCAAGCTTGATGGCTGCGGGCAATCCTGACGAAACACCCTACATCTTCTTTGTGGCTGATGGAACAGGTGGCCACGCCTTTGCTGTGACGTTGAACGAGCACAACGCCAATGTTGCCAAATGGCGTGTGATTGAAGCGGAACGGGCGGCGACCGAGGATTGATTTTTGATGCGAGGCTCTGCCTCGCGCTCCGGAGTATTTTTGGCCAAAAGAAGTGGGTGCTCCTACCTGGTTCTTGTCTTAGCTGCGGGCATCTAAATCGCGCTGAAGTTAACTTTTTGTTAATGGTAACTTACTGTTAGCGGGTGTAGCTAAATTGATTTAGCTTGACTTTGCGAACGGTCTTAAGTATAATTTTTTTCAAGCTAGAAGAAGTGGGTATGCGGCCGTCAGGGTAATCTGGCGCGCCGTTTTTTCGTTTCTCTCGTGTGGAGCCGTTCCTATCATTTGAGAGGTAAACGACCCCTATGACCTTAATAAACCCGGAAGAAGACTTGGCCAGCACTCAAGAATTGCTGACCTCAGTCCTGACGATCGTCCGCGATTTGCGGCGTCGTTTCGAGAGCCTGGAACAACAGGCCGCCACCGGGGAGGATGTGAAGGCAGCCGATGTAAAAAGAGTGGCAGTGGATTTAACATCCCAGATCGCGCTTTGTCAGAAATTGGAGAATAATCTTGCGGAATGTAGACGCACACAAGCTGGTATTGCCCAAGGGAACGGCTATGCCCTTGATCTTGAACAAGCCCGATCTAAAATCGGGTGCCAATTGGATCGCCTGCGCGCCGCCAGATGTTCAGGCCCAATTTCTGGATGAGATGGAGGAGGGAGAGCTTTTAGCTCTCCCTTTTTTGTTTGAGTTCTGGGCGTTCGAGCACCAATTGCCACCTGAGGGGGCTGTTGATTGGCGCACATGGATTATTATGGGGGGGCGCGGCGCGGGGAAAACCCGTGCTGGGGCGGAATGGGTGCGCTCGCGGGTCGAGGGGCCGCGGCCATTGGATGACGGGGCCTGTTCGCGGGTCGCGTTGGTGGGTGAAACCATTGATGAGGTCCGCGAGGTTATGATTTTTGGCGACAGTGGGATTATGGCGTGTTCGCCGCCCTACCGTCGCCCAACTTGGCAGGCAACGCGCAAACGTCTGGTTTGGCCGAATGGCGCGATTGCAAGTGTACACACAGCGCATGATCCAGAAGGATTACGCGGGCCGCAGTTTGATGCAGCCTGGGTGGATGAGTTGGCCAAATGGAAACGCGGTCAAGAGGCGTGGGATCAGTTGCAATTTGCGCTGCTTTTGGGGGATCAACTACAGGTCTGTGTAACGACAACGCCGCGCAATGTCGGGGTTTTGAAGTCGCTATTACAGGCCCCGTCCACGGTGGTGACCCATGCCAAGACCGAAGCGAACAAAGCCTATCTGGCGGGATCGTTTCTGGAGGAGGTGCGCCGCCGCTATGCAGGGACACGTCTGGGCCGTCAGGAGTTGGACGGTGTGTTGCTGTCGGACGCTGAGGGTGCATTGTGACCAGTGAAATGATCGAGGTCGCGCAGGTGGCCAAGCCTCCGGATATGGACCGCGTTGTCGTTGCGGTGGACCCTGGGGTCAGCAGTGGTGCAAATGCGGATGAATGCGGCATCGATGTGGTTGGTGCCGTGGCCAAGGGGGCGCCGCAAGATTGGCGCGCTTTTGTTTTGGCCGATTGTACGGTTGCGGGATTGGGACCGTCAGGCTGGGCCAAAGCGGCGATTGCCGCGATGGAGCAGTTTGGCGCGGATCGTTTGGTGGCTGAGGTCAATCAGGGCGGTCAGTTGGTGGCGGAGGTGATCCGTCAGATTGACCCACAGGTGCCCTATAAGGCGGTTCATGCGTCAAGGGGGAAGGTCGCGCGGGCAGAGCCTGTGGCGGCACTGTACGAGCAGGGCCGTGTTTCACACGTGACTGGAAAACTGGACGCGCTGGAGGATCAGATGACCCGCATGACAGCGCGTGGGTACGCGGGGGATGGATCGCCGGACCGTGTGGATGCGCTGGTGTGGGCATTGCATGAGTTGATGATTGAACCTGCTGCGGTGTGGCGGCGGCCTAAGGTGCGTTCGTTGTAGCGGGCCAGTTTAGGGGGCCAGCCTTACGGGGTTATTTTTATAACAGAGAATTTGAAGGACGTGTCCCGTAAAGGGCGGCGTCCTTTTTTGTTGGCGGGTTCAAAGCCGACTTGGGAATAAATAGGAGCGACAGTCATGGTTTTTGATTTTTTGCGGCGCGGTGTTGAGCGTGGGGCACAGGCCGAAGTCCCTGAGGCGAAGGCAAGTGCGACAGGGCTGGTGGTGTCTTATCAAACCTCGGGTCGTGTGGCATGGAGCCCGCGTGATGTAGTGTCTTTGACCCGCACGGGTTTTTCAAGCAATCCAGTTGGGTTTCGATCTGTGAAGTTGATTGCAGAGGCGGCGGCGGCGCTGCCTTTGGTATTGCAGGATAGGGAGCGTCGCTATGACGTGCATCCCCTGTTGGATCTGGTGACCCGTCCAAATGCCGCGCAGGGCCGCGCTGAGTTGATGGAGGCGCTGTTTGGTCAGATTTTGCTATCAGGCAACGGGTATGTCGAGGTGGTGAAGGGTGAAGATGGGACTCCGTTGGAGCTGCATGTCTTGCGCTCTGATCGTATGTCGGTTGTTCCCGGCGCTGATGGTTGGCCGATTGGTTATGAATACGCCGTTGGCGGCCGCAAGCATCGGTTTAATGTGACCGAAGCGGGGTCCCCGATCTGTCATATCAAAAGCTTTCATCCACAAGATGATCACTATGGCTTCAGCCCTATGCAGGCGGCGGCTATGGCTGTGGATGTTCATAATTCGGCCTCGCGCTGGTCAAAGGCGTTGCTGGACAACGCGGCACGTCCAACTGGTGCGATTGTTTACAAAGGTGTTGAGGGTCAGGGCGGCATGAGTTCAGATCAGTATGATCGTCTGGTGTCTGAAATGGAAAGCCACCATCAAGGCGCGCGTAATGCAGGCCGCCCGATGTTGTTGGAGGGTGGATTAGATTGGAAACCGATGGGCTTTTCCCCGTCTGATATGGAATTTCAAAAGACCAAGGAATCTGCCGCGCGTGAGATTGCATTGGCCTTTGGGGTGCCTCCGATGTTGATCGGTATTCAGGGCGACGCGACCTATTCAAATTATCAAGAGGCGCACCGCGCGTTTTACCGCCTGACGGTGCTGCCTTTGGCGACCCGTGTTGCGGCTTCTTTGGCGTATTGGCTGGGCACGCAGATTGGTGAGGTGGTTGAGCTGAAGCCCGATTTGGATCAGGTGCCTGCATTGTCGGCAGAACGCGATTCACAGTGGCGTCGTGTGTCGGATGCCGCGTTCCTGTCTAAGGCAGAGAAGCGCAGCCTATTAGGTCTACCAACTGTGGTGGAAGGCAGTGGCGATGACTGACACCCTGTATTCGGATCGATTTGAATGTGGGCCGGGCATCAGATTGCAAGCTCATGAACGGGTGGCACAGGTCCATTTTGACCACATCAACACCCGGCTTGATAAGCTGGAAGAGCTGATGGAGCGGTTGGAAAAAAGTCTGTGGCTTACGGTCTACGGGGTGGCCGCAGTGGTTTTGGCTCAAGCGTTTCAGTCGTTTATGGTCGGGATCCCTAACTGAGTGTCCAAACAAGGACCGCCCATTATACAGGTTTCACAAAAAAGGAGGGTGCCATGCAATTGGACGCCACACTAGAGCATAAGTTTGCCAAATTCGGCGAAGGTTTGCAGGTCCAAGACGGGCTGGTGATCGAAGGATACGCCAGCCTGTTCGGGGCTACGGATCAGGGCGGCGACATTGTGGGCACAGGGGCCTATGCCCGCTCGTTAACCGCGCTTTCGGGCGCAGGTCATAGCATCAAGATGTTGTGGCAGCACGACCCGTCCCAACCCATCAGCGTGTGGGACGAGGTGGTTGAGGATGCCAAGGGCCTGTGGGTCAAGGGGCGTCTTTTGGACACCATTGCAAAGGGGCGCGAGGCAGCGGCACTGATCGAGGTGGGGGCCATTGATGGCCTGTCGATCGGGTATCGCACGGTCCGCGCCACCAAGAATACCAAAGGCCAGCGGCTTTTGGAGGAACTGGAGCTTTGGGAGGTGTCGCTTGTCACTTTTCCAATGTTGCCCAGTGCCCGTGTGGCGGCCAAGTCGGAGGATACTTTGGCATCTGAAGATGAAAGCCTACGGGGCATCGCGACGGCCTTTGAAGGGCTTTCTGCTGAATTGGCGCGTACTTCAACCGCCTAAATTTTCAACATTGAGGATCTGCGTATGAGCAAGACCGAGACCAAGTCTCGGGCCGGGGAAGTTTTTTTTCCTGCCCAAGATGTGCGCCAAAACATGACTGGCTTTGTGAGCAATTTCAGAGGCTTTCAAGCCGATATGCAAGCTAAAATTTAACAAAAAGAAGAGCGACTGAACATGCTGGATCGTAAAACGAACACTGCACTTCGTACTCCATTGGCTGGGGCCACAGACGTAGGTGCACCGCACCAAAAAGCGTTCAACGCCTATTTGCGTTCGGGGGATGACGACGCCTTGCGTGGGCTAGAGGTCGAGGTCAAAGGCTTGTCCACTGCTGTGAACAGCGACGGCGGTTATCTGGTTGATCCACAAACATCTGACAGGGTGAAATCTGTGCTGAATGCCACGGCATCCATCCGCGCAATTGCGTCTGTGGTCCATGTGGAGGCGACGTCTTATGACGTGCTTGTGGATCATTCGGATGTTGGCACGGGCTGGGCCACGGAAACGTCCACAGTGACTGAAGGTGCAACTCCGCAAATTGACCGTATTACCATCCCACTGCACGAATTGTCCGCTTTGCCAAAGGCATCACAGCGCCTGTTGGATGACAGCGCGTTTGATATCGAGGGTTGGTTGGCTGGCCGTATAGCTGATAAATTCGCCCGCGCAGAAGCGGCATCATTTGTGAACGGCGACGGCATTGATAAGCCAAAGGGCTTCTTGGCCCATACGGCTGTGGACGACGCGATCTGGGCTTGGGGCAACCTTGGCTATGTTCCGACAGGTGTGGACGGCGATGTCACGGCTGAATCCATCATTGATGTGGTTTATGCACTTGGGGCAGAATACCGCGCCAACGCGGCCTTTGTGATGAATTCCAAAACCGCTGGTTTGGTGCGCAAGTTGAAAGACAATGATGGACGTTTCTTGTGGTCTGATGGTTTGGCTGCGGGTCAGCCTGCGACGCTGATGGGGTATCCTGTGCTGGTGGCCGAAGACATGCCAGATGCGTCCACAGACGGCCATGCGATTGCCTTTGGCGATTTCGCAGCGGGTTACACAGTTGCTGAACGCCCTGATCTGCGTGTCTTGCGTGACCCGTTTTCTGCCAAACCGCACGTCTTGTTCTATGCAACCAAACGCGTTGGTGGTGATGTGAGTGACTTTGCGGCGATCAAGTTGCTGAAATTCGCGACTGCTTAACAGCGTCGTGATGGCGGATCGGGCTTAACCCCCATCCGTCTTTCCGGACGTGTGCCATTTTCCATTTCGTTGTCTAGCTGCTCCCTCCGTCCGAGCAACGAAATGGGTACACGTCCGGTTCTTTGTTTTGGTGGGGCAGGGATGAAACTGGAGTTGTTCCATGATGTTAATCGAAGAAACGATGGTGCCCGATGCGGTGTTGCCTGTCGATGAATTCAAAGCGCATTTGCGGATTGGGTCGGGCTTTGGCACCGATACCCTGCAAGATGAAGTGTTGCTTGGCTTTTTACGCGCCGCAATGGCTGCGATTGAGGCCCGCACTGGCAAGATGATGTTGCGACGTGATTTTAGCTGGTCCCTGACGATGTGGCGTGACCTATCGGCGCAGGCTTTGCCAGTGGCCCCCGTGCAAGTGATTACATCGCTTGAGATGGTATTGCGCGATGGATCGCGTGATCTGGTAGCAAACGATCTGTATTGGCTGGAACAGGATCAGTCGCGGCCTCGTGTCCGTTCTGTTGGGGCCTGTTTGCCAAGCATTCCCACCGCTGGTTCTGTGGTTGTGAATTTTCAGGCGGGATTTGGCGAGGCCTGGGGGGATATCCCCGCTGATCTGCGCCAAGCGGTGATGTTGTTGGCCGCGCATTACTATGAGTACCGCCAAGAAACGTCGTTAAGCGATGGCTGTATGCCCTTTGGGGTCAGCAGTCTGATCGAGCGGTACAAGGTGATCCGGCTTGGGACAGGAGGTGGGCGATGAGCCTGCCGCGGCTGTGCCGCTTGATGTATCTGGATAGCCCTGTGCGTCAGTCTGATAGAGCTGGTGGCTTCACCGAAAGTTGGCTGGAGCTGGGCACCATGTGGTGCGACGTTTTGGTGCGCAACGGCGGTGCCACAGTCCAAGGCGGCGCGCCTGTTTCTGCGGTCCGTTACATGGTTACGGTGCGACCTGCCCCGATGGGCCACCCAGAACGCCCAATGGCGGGCCAGCGGTTTCGCGACGGCACGCGGCACTTTCATATTCGCGCTGTTGCAGAACGGGCAGGCATTGGGTCATTTCTGGTCTGCTTTGTGGATGAAGAGGTGGCGGTATGAGTTATGCGCTTTCTTCAGCCCTGCAATCGGCAGTTTATCAGGCTTTACTGGATGATGCTGCCCTGACTGCATTGGTCGGTACGGCGGTTTATGACGCACTGCCTGTAGGGGCTGTGCCGTCGATGTACGTTAGTTTGGGGCCAGAAACGGTCACGGATGCCTCTGATGCAACGGGCGTGGGGGCAGTACATCAATTTAGCATCAGTGTGGTCAGCGACACGCCTGCGTTTGCTGCCGTAAAAACTGCCGCGGGTGCTGTCAGTGATGTGTTGCACGGCGCTGATTTGACCCTGTCACGGGGCCGTCTGATTTTGATGACGTTTGAACGCGCCGCTGCCACCCGCATTGACGGGGCCAGTGGTCGCCAAATTGATCTGCGTTTTAAGGCGCGGGTCGAAGACGAATAAGTTCTTTTAACTAAATTATGAATGGAGAGCCTCATGGCTGCGCAAAATGGCAAAGACCTGTTGATTAAAGTTGATATGACGTCGGATGGTCAGTTTGAAACGATTGCGGGGTTGCGGGCCACACGGGTCAGTTTCAACGCGGAATCCGTTGATGTGACAAGTTTGGAAAGTGAAGGCGGCTGGCGCGAATTGCTAAGCGGTGCTGGTGTGCGCTCGGCCTCATTATCGGGGTCCGGTGTGTTCAAGGACGCGGGTACGGATGAACGTGCACGTCAGTTGTTTTTTGACGGCGAAACCCCTGACTTTCAGGTGATCATTCCTGACTTTGGTATTGTTGAAGGCCCGTTTCAAGTGACGGCTTTGGAATATTCAGGCTCCCACAATGGGGAGGCAACGTATGAGCTGTCACTGGCCAATGCCGGTGCGCTTGCGTTTACATCCCTATGAGTGGGGCTAATCCTTGGCGCGGTGACGTGGCACTGGTCATTGATGGTCATGCTTGCGTCATGCGGCTGACTTTGGGCGCGCTTGCGTCACTAGAGGCCACCTTGCAGGTCGGGTCATTGGTGGATTTGGTCCAACGCTTTGAAAACGGGTCGTTTTCCAGCCTTGATGTGATCGCTTTACTTGGCGCGGGTCTGCAGGGCGGCGATTGCCTTGTGTCCCCAGATGCGTTGGGCAATGCGGCGATTGAAGGTGGCCCAATGGCGGGCGCACGTGCAGCAGCGGAACTGCTGGCGCGCGCGTTTGTCCTGCCCGAGGTTTAGGCGTCATGGATTGGCCAGCCTTGATGCGGGCAGGGGTCCAAGGGTTGGGGTTACAGCCTGATGCCTTTTGGCGTCTGACCCCTGCCGAATTGCAACTGATGTTGGGGGATGTGGCTGCGTCTGCCCCGCTTTTAAGCGGCGGCTTGGACGCTTTGATTGCGGCCTATCCTGACATTCCTGAAGGGAGCGAGAGATGAGTGATATTCAACGATTTGACGATCTAAGTGATGCGGCGGATCAGATGGGCGACAACGTGGGGGAAGCAACGCACCTTGTTGGCCAGTTCAGCGGTGAACTGCGCCGTATGCGCGGTACATTGGCAGCGACGGGTAAGGATGTGGCGACGCTAGAACGCGGTCTGTCAAAAGGGTTGCGCCGCGCTTTTGATGGTGTGGTGTTTGACGGGGCAAAATTGTCGGATGCTTTGAAGACTGTCGCCAATTCGATGATCAACACGACCTATAACGCTGCGATGAAACCGATCACCAATCATGTGGGTGGATTGTTGGCCCAAGGCGTTGGTGGATTGATGCAAGGCATTTTGCCTTTTGCGGATGGTGCCCCGTTCAGTCAAGGCCGTGTGATGCCGTTTGCCAATGGCGGGATTGTCAGCAGTGCGACGCCCTTTGGAATGCGCGGTGGCATGGGTGTGATGGGGGGAAGCGGGGCCAGAAGCGATTATGCCTCTGGCCCGTGGCCCTGATGGTAAATTGGGGCTGCGCGGGGCAGGCGGCGGGGCCACCAACATCGTGATGAACATCACTACTCCAGATTTGCAGGGCTTCAAGCGCAGTCAAAACCAGATTGCCGCCCAGATGAGTCGGGCCTTGGGGCGCGGAAACCGCAACCGTTAATTCCAATTACAAGTTTTCATAGGCATTTGAAGGAGCACTATTATGTCATTTCACGAAGTTAGATTTCCGGCCTCGCTTAGCTTTGGGTCGGCAGGTGGTCCAGAGCGGCGTTCTGAAGTTGTCACGCTGGCCAATGGTCACGAAGAACGCAATTTGCCGTGGCTTCATTCTAAACGTCGTTATGATGCGGGATTGGGGATGCAGTCCCTTGATGACCTTGAAAAGTTAATCGCATTTTTTGAGGCCCGTATGGGCCAGATGTATGCGTTTCGTTGGAAGGACTGGTCAGATTACAAATCTTCCATCGCGACGGGGGACATCACGTTTGAAGATCAGGAGATTGCGATCGGGGACGGTATCACCTCGGTCTTCCCGCTGGTCAAGATTTACCGTTCTGGTGGGCATACCTATACCCGTCCGATCATCAAACCTGTTGTCGGCACCGTGCGCGTTGGATTGGCGATTGATGAGCTACAAGAAGGCATTGGTTACACGTTTGACACGACCACAGGGCTGATCGCCTTCACCCATCCGCCCGATAAGGATATTCCGATTACGGCGGGGTACGAATTTGACGTGCCTGTGCGCTTTGACACGGATCATATCCAAACCAGCGTTGCCAGTTTTCAGGCAGGTGAAGCGCCCAATGTGCCGATCATCGAGGTGCGTGTGTGATGGCGGGTCCAAGCACGGCGTTTCTGGAACATGCCGCCAGTGGATTAACAAACTTTAGCCGATGTTGGGCGATCCGTCGCGCAGACGGTGTTGAATACGGATTTACCGATCACGATCTACCATTGTCGTTTGAGGGGCTGACCTTCAAGGCTGAAACAGGTCTGACAGCAGCTGCCCTGACCCAAAGCACCGGGCTGTCCGTCGACAACTCTGAAGCGCTGGGCGCATTGTCTGATGCTGCGATTACAGAGGCGGATATTGAAGCGGGCCGCTTTGACGGGGCCGAGGTACGCGCGTGGATGGTCAACTGGGCAGATGTCTCTGTCCGGTGGTTGCAGTTTCGCGGGACGATCGGCGAGATGCGTCGCGCAGGTGGTGCGTTTCATGCGGAATTGCGTGGATTGACTGAAGCGTTGAACCGCCCTTTGGGCCGTATCTATCAAAAGTCATGTACTGCTGTATTCGGGGACAAGGGCTGCCGATTTGACACCAAAACCGCAGGCTTCTTTTCAGAACTTGCAGCGGAGCGGGTTGCGGATCGTCGCATCCTGCGCTGGGCAGGTTTTGCAGACTTTGACGTGCAGTGGTTCCAACGTGGTCGTCTGGATATTTTAAGTGGTGACGGTGCGGGTCTGTGGGGGACGATCAAGGATGATCGTTTCATTGGTAAAGACCGCGTGGTTGAGCTGTGGGAACCCATGCGCGGGATTCTGGAGGCTGGTACGGTCGTGCGCCTGACAGCGGGGTGTGACAAGCGGTTCGAAACCTGTTCTGCCAAATTTTCCAATATCGTAAACTACCAAGGGTTCCCCGATCTTCCGGGTGAGGACTGGATGGTCCGGTATCCCAAACGTGCGGATGCCAACACGGGGGGAGCAGAAGATGACTTTACCTGATAATTTGGTCGGAAACGCTGTGGTGTCCGTGGCCCGTGATTGGGTTGGGACGCCTTATGTGCATCAATCCTCGGTTCGTGGCGCAGGCACAGACTGTCTGGGCCTGTTGCGTGGGGTGTGGCGCGAGGTGTTGGGGGGTGAACCCGAAACAGTGCCCGCCTATTCGATGGATTGGTCCGAACCACAGGGGGAGGAACGTCTGTGGGCCGCCGCGATGCGTCATTTAATGGCTAAGAAGGTCGATGATGTTGCTGCTGGTGATGTGCTGTTGTTTCGCATGCGAAATGGCGCTGTGGCCAAACATTTGGGCCTTCAGGGCCGTTTGGGGGAGAACCCCAGTTTTATTCACGCATATTCAGTGCATGGTGTGGTCGAAAGCCCGCTTAGCGCCCCGTGGCGTCGCCGCATTGTGGCGCGTTTTGCATTTCCTGAGGGGGACAACTGATGGCGACGGTACTTCTATCGGCGGCAGGGGCCGTTATTGGTGGATCAATCGGGGGTACCTTTGCGGGCCTGTCTTCGGTTGTGATTGGGCGCGCTGTTGGTGCGACATTGGGCAAGGCCATTGATCAACGCCTGATGGGGCAGGGATCTGATGTGGTCGAAACGGGTCGCGTTGATAAGTTCCGTTTGACCAATGCAGGTGAAGGAGATGCAATTGCGCAGGTTTATGGCCGGATGCGCATGGGGGGGCAGATCATCTGGTCTTCCGACTTTATCGAGACGGTGACGGTGTCGGGGGGCGGTAAAGGCGGACCAACCCAACCCGTGACAAAAGAGTTTAGTTATTCCGTCAGCCTAGCGATTGCCCTGTGTGTGGGGGAGATTACACGTGTGGGTCGCATCTGGGTTGATGGGGACGAAATTTCGCCAAATGACCTGAATATGCGCGTTTATGTAGGCAGCGCAGACCAGCAACCAGATTCCTTGATGGAAGCCACTGAAGGCGTCGGCCAAGTGCCTGCGTATCGTGGAATGGCTTACGTGGTGTTAGCGTATATTCAGCTTCAGCAATTTGGCAATCGCGTGCCGCAGTTCTCGTTCGAGGTCTTGCGCCCTGAACAGCCCGATGCGGTTGGTGCGCAGGATGAGATAACCCGCGCAGTTAAAGCGGTAGCGTTGATTCCGGGGACGGGAGAATACGCATTGGCCACGACGCCTGTGTATTACACGGATGGGGCCACGGACCGACGCAGTGCCAATGTGCATTCACCTTCAGGCAAGACTGACTTCGCGACCTCTTTGGAAGCTTTTGGGGGCGAGTTACCAAACTCCGAGGCCGCGTAGTTGATTGTGTCATTGTTTGGCGATGATTTGCGCTGTGGGTCGTGTTCGGTCCGCCCAAAGGTAGAGCGCCATGATGTAGATGGTGAGAACATGCCTTGGATCGTCTCAGACACGCCGCGCAGCGCCGCCCCAATGATCCCAACGCTTGAGGGTCGCCCTGTTTATGGCGGCACCCCCGCAGACAATTCTGTGGTTGAAGCCATTCAGGCGATGAACGCCGCAGGTAAAGCCGTGATGTTCTATCCGTTTATCCTGATGGACCAGCAGGAGGGCAATGTTCTGCCTGATCCATACAGCGACGCGCTGGGCCAGCCGCATTTGCCGTGGCGTGGACGGATTACAACCTCAAAAGCCCCAAATGTGTAGGGGACGGTAGATTGCACGGCTGCGACCGCGGCTGAGGTCGATGCATTTTTTGGCAATGCTGTGGCGTCTGATTTTGTCATTCACGGGGATTGCGTTTTGTACAAAGGTCCCGCTGAATGGAGCTTGTCGCGGTTTATTCTACATTACGCATTGGTTCTGAAATGCGCGGGCTTACGCAGATACGGGGGTCTGGGAATAGCTTTCCGGCTGTCACACGGTTCATTGCGTTGGCGGCTGAGGTCCGAACGCTGGTAGGGCCACAGACAAAGATCAGCTATGCCTCAGATTGGTCCGAGTACTTTGGTTATCAACCTCAAGACGGGAGTGGTGATCGCTATTTCCACCTTGATCCGCTGTGGGCAGATTACAACATCGATTTCATTGGTATCGACAACTACATGCCATTGTCTGATTGGCGTGATGGTGTGGATCACTTGGATGCCACGTTTGGGTCGATCTATGATCTGGACTACCTGCGTCTGAATATTGAAGGGGGCGAGGGGTATGACTGGTACTATCACCCGTTTGACGCGCAAGCCGCCTAAATACGGACGGCGATTACGGATGGTTTCGGTTCAGAACCTTGGATATTTCGCTATAAGGACATCCGCAGCTTCTGGTCTTTGGTTCATCATGAACGTGTGGGCGGCGAACGGTCTTTAACTCCGACTGTATGGGAACCTATGAGCAAGCCAATTTGGTTCACCGAATTTGGCTGTGCGGCCATTGATAAAGGGACCAACCAGCCAAACAAGTTCTTGGATGCTAAGTCGTCGGAAAGCAGCCTGCCCAAGTATTCAAACGGCGCACGTGATGATCTGATGCAAAAACAATATCTGCGGGCGATGGCATCTTATTGGAATGACCCTGACAACAATCCAATTTCCGAAGAATATGAGGGGCCAATGATTGATATGTCCCGCGCCTTTGTTTGGGCATGGGATGCGCGACCCTTCCCTGTGTTTCCAAACAACGTAGAAGTTTGGAGCGATGGTCCTAACTATGCCCGTGGGCATTGGATCAACGGACGTACAGGGGCACGTAGTCTTGCCTCTGTCGTGGACGAGATATGCGGCGGGCAGGTATGGTGCATCATGATGTGACGGGTCTGTATGGCTATGTGCGTGGGTATATTAGCACTGACGTGGCCGATGCGCGGGCGTCTTTACAACCTTTGATGCTGCGCTACGCCTTTGATGCAATTGAACGGGACGGTGTTTTGCGTTTCCGAATGCGAGACGGTGAAGGGGCTGTGGACGTAAATCCTGATCGCTTTGCGCTGGGCGGTGAAATTGATGGCACCCTTGAGCAAACGCGGGAGGCCGAGGCCGAGATTGCAGGCCGTGTCCGTTTGGGGTTTGTGCGCGCGGATGCGAATTTCGAGAACGCGATTGAAAAAGCTGTGCGTCCAGATGAGGCGACACATTCAGTGTCCACGTCGCATTTGCCAATCTCGCTTACCTCTGCCGAGGGGCGTCAGGTAACAGAGCGCTGGCTGGCCGAGGCTGCAACCGCGCGTGATATGATCCGTATGGCTTTACCACCTTCGCAGATAGGGATTGGGGCAGGGGATATTGTGTCTTTGCCTGCGGACGGAGACGAGGGAGGCGGCAGGTTTCGTGTCGATAGGATTGAACACGGTGCCGCACAATTAATTGAAGCGGTGCGGATTGATCCCGAGGTGTATCATCCATCGGATATTGCAGACGAATTGGCCCGTGTTGAAGCGTTCGTGGCACCTGCGCCGGTTTTTCCATTGTTTATGGACCTGCCTTTGATTACGGGCGAAGAAGTTCCGCATGCCCCCTACCTTGCGGCAACAGCAAAATCCTGGCCAGGAGATGTAGCTGCTTATCGATCACTGACGGATGAAAATTTTGCCTTAAGTGATGTTTTATCAGCGCGTTCCATCGTTGGGGTTACGCAGAACGATTTACCACGGGCTCGCGCTGGGCTGCCTGATCAGGGCGCAGCATTACAGGTGAAATTGTCTTTTGGCGCGCTGTTTTCGGTTACCGAAACGGCGTTTTTGAGTGGTGGCAATTTGGCTGCGATTGGCAATGGATCATCGGATCAATGGGAGGTGTTTCAATTTAGAGATGCCGATTTAGTTAGCGCGGACACATTCGCTTTGTCCCAAAGGTTGCGTGGGCAATTGGGGTCAGATGCGTTGATGCCTGATGTATGGCCAGCTGGATCGTGGTTTGTGTTGTTGAACGGTGTGCCTGATCAAATCAATATGGCTGCAAACTTGCGTCGCATCGAACAAAATTTCCGTATTGGGCCTGCGATCAGGCCAAACGACGATCCATCTTATGTAGCACAAAGCCATGTGTTTGATGGAAACGGTTTGCGCCCATATGCCCCTGTGCATTTTCGTGTTGAGGGTACAGCAGATCGTACTTTCAGCTGGATCAGGCGGACACGGTTAGACGGCGATGATTGGACCTTGGCGGACGTGCCCTTGAACGAGGAAACGGAAAGTTACCGTGTGCAAGTAATAGCAAGTGGTGAACTGGTCCGTGAAGCAACCGTTTCTGACGCGGTTTGGTCATACTCAGCGGCAATGCGCGTTGCGGACGGTATTTCAGGGCTATATTCCGTAGAAGTTGCACAACTCTCTGCACGATTTGGGGCTGGATTGGCCGCACACATCGTTGTCGCTTCCTGATGCGACCTGTCCTGATCAGTGATCTTACAGCGGCTGCACGGGCTTTGTTGTTTGTGCAGGCCGAGGGGCGTGAACGACTGGCCGCGCAGTTTTTTCAAGATGCCGATGTTGGGGATCGCTTTACCCGACGATTAGGGCGGGCACACCCCGCGTTTGGCGATGGAACTTTGTCGGCTGCTGCACGTAAGCGGCCATTGGCCATCGAGCCGACGTTGGATGACTTTGCATATTGCGAATGTTTAGAGATGGTCGTGCACCAGCTTATGGCGCGGCGCATCCGCCTTCAACGCAGCTAATTTGGGTCATTCATTTTCGAAATATGTCTCATCACAGCTTTGCGTTTGGCAATTTAGGTCTTACATGCCTATTCTAAGTAGGAAACTGAAAGGTTGACGATGGCTGATATACGCACAGATATTCGATCTATAGATCCGGTTTGGGAACAAATTCAGGACGAAGCACGGCAAGCGGTTTTAGACGAACCTTTGGTTGGTGGTTTCATTCACGCATGCATTTTGCACCACAAATCGCTCGAAAAGGCGCTTTCTTATCGTGTTGCGGCCAAGTTGGCCTCAAATGAGATGTCGATGGTTGTCGTGCGCGAAATTGTGGAAGAAGCATATACCGCTGATCCATCTTTGATTGCTGCATCTCGTGCAGACTTGGTTGCGATCTTTGATCGTGATCCTGCTTGCCATCGTTTGCTTCAACCGATCCTTTATTTTAAAGGGTATCAAGCCATCCAAGCCTACCGCATTGGTCACTATTTGTGGACACAGGGGCACAATGATTTGGCCTATTTCTTCCAAATGCGTGTTTCCGAGATTTTTGGTGTCGATATACATCCCGCAGCGCGTATTGGGCGCGGGATTATGATTGATCACGCCCATTCCATAGTGATTGGGGAGACAGCTGTTGTTGGCGACAATGTATCAATGCTGCATTCAGTGACTTTGGGCGGCACCGGTAAAGAAGAAGAAGACCGTCACCCTAAGATCGGCGATGGCGTTCTGATTGGTGCTGGTGCGAAGGTTCTGGGCAATATTAAAGTTGGAAATTGCAGCCGTATTGCAGCTGGTTCTGTTGTTCTGGAAGATGTGCCTGCTTGCAAGACGGTTGCCGGTATTCCTGCTAAGATTGTGGGGGAGGCGGGCTGTGATCAGCCTTCTGTGTCAATGAACCATATGCTTGGCCCAGACGCGAAATAAGACGTTTGTTTTTTAATGGATAGGGCGAAGGGTCGTCCCTTCGCCCTATTTCTTTAGGCCAGCATAACCATTGGGTTTTCTAGGTTGTCGACAATTGCGTTCAGTAACTCAGCGCCCAATGCCCCGTCGATCACACGGTGATCAACTGACAAGGTGACTGACATAACGGTTGCAACAACTAGGTCACCGTCCGGCCCAACAACAGGTTTTTTCTTGCCTGCACCAACGGCCAGAATAGCACCGTGTGGTGGGTTAATGACCGCATCAAAGTTGTCGATCCCGAACATCCCAAGGTTGGAAATTGCGAAGCTGCCGCCCTGATATTCATGAGGGGCCAGTTTGCGGTTCTTGGCACGTGTCGCAAGGTCTTTCATCTCAGCAGACAGCGCGGAAAGTGACTTCATTTCCGCATCTCTTAGCACGGGGGTGAACAAACCACCCTCAATAGCCACGGCAACCGCGACGTCAGATGGTTTAAGGTTGAACACACGATCACCCGCCCAGACAGCGTTTGCATCTGGCTGGGCTTGCAACGCCAGCGCACAGGCCTTGATGATGAAGTCATTGATTGAAAGTTTGACGTCGCGCGCCGCAAGCTGCTTGTTCAATTTGCTGCGGAAGCTAAGCAGTGCATCCAGCTGAATGTCGCGGCGCAAGTAGAAGTGTGGAACAGTTTGCTTGGCTTCTGTCAGGCGGGCAGCGATCGTTTTGCGCATACCATCAAGTGGAACCTCGGTGTACTCGCGATCTGCATACATTTTGGCCACGGCATCAGCTGTCGGTCCTGATGGCATGGACGCGGATGCAGCAGGTTCACTTGCTGTTGCAGCTGCTGGTTTTACTGCTGTTGAAGTTGCGTTTTCAACATCTGCTTTGACAATGCGACCAAGTGGACCACTGCCCGTCAAAGTTGCCAGATCGATACCTTTGTCGGCAGCAATGCGCCTCGCAAGTGGTGTGGCAAACAGGCGAGTGCCGTCTTTCGCAGCGGGTCCTGCGGGTACGGTTGTCACTGCGGCAGGCGTCGGTGTCGCAGCTTCTGGAGCGGCAGTTGTCGAAGCTGGGGCAGGGGAGGGTGAAATATCACCAGCCTCTTCACCATCTTCTAGCAATACGGCAATCACAGTGTTTACTTTGACCCCTTCAGAGCCTTCAGCAATCATGATCTTCCCGATTACACCTTCATCGACGGCTTCAAATTCCATTGTCGCCTTGTCGGTTTCAATTTCGGCCAGCAGATCACCAGAGGAGACCGTGTCACCCTCCTTCACCAACCACTTGGACAGCGTGCCTTCTTCCATGGTTGGAGAGAGCGCGGGCATGAGAATTTCAATCGGCATGTCTACGGCTCCTTATTTGTAGGTGACTTGTTTCACGGCGGCGACAACTTCGTCGGTCGTGATAAGTGCGTTTCGTTCAAGGTTGGCGGCATATGGCATTGGTACATCTTTGCCTGTGCAATTGATCACTGGGGCGTCCAGATAATCAAACGCCTCTTGCATGATCACTGAACTGATATAGCTGCCAACGGACCCTTGTGGCCAACCTTCTTCAACTGTCACGCAACGGTTTGTTTTCATGATAGATTTGATAATTGTCGCGGTGTCCATTGGACGCAATGTGCGCAGATCGATCACCTCGGCTGAAATACCTTCTTCGGCCAATTTGTCGGCGGCTTCCAACGCGTATGTCATGCCGATGCTGAAGCTTACGATGGTCACATCCGTGCCTTCACGCCAGATACGGGCCTTACCAAACGGAACTGTGTGGTCGTCAATATCAGGCACATCAAAGGTACGACCGTAGAGGATTTCGTTCTCAAGGAATATGACGGGATTGTTGTCACGGATCGCAGTTTTCATCAAACCCTTAGCGTCGGATGCCGAATAAGGCATAGCCACTTTCAGGCCAGGAATTTGCATGAACCATGCTGCGTAATCTTGGCTGTGTTGTGCGCCAACGCGGGCAGCGGCCCCGTTTGGACCACGAAACACCATCGGTGCCCCCATTTGACCACCAGACATATACAGTGTTTTAGCAGCGGAGTTGATGATGTGATCCATTGCTTGCATAGCAAAGTTGAACGTCATAAATTCGACGATCGGACGCAGACCACCAAAGGCCGCGCCGGTTGCGATACCGGCAAAGCCATGTTCCGTGATGGGGGTGTCGATCACGCGGCGTACGCCGAATTCATCAAGCATGCCTTGGGAAATCTTATAGGCACCTTGGTATTCGGCAACTTCTTCACCCATCAGGAATACAGCGTCGTCACGGCGCATTTCTTCTGACATACCGTCGCGTAAAGCTTCGCGCACGGTTTGTTGTTTCATAGGTGTGCCCTCAGGCCAATCTGGTGAGGTGTCGACGATTGGTGCGGCAGGTGCTTTTGCTTGAGGCGCGGCAGTGGCTGGTGAAGCACTTGGCGCTGCTTCAGCAGCAGGCGCGGATGCTACTATATCATCAGCGCTTTCGCCTTCTTCGATTAGAACTGCGATGGCGGTGTTCACTTTGACGCCTTCGGTCCCTTCGGCAATCAAGATCTTGCCAATGATCCCTTCATCCACAGCCTCAAATTCCATCGTCGCCTTATCGGTTTCGATTTCGGCCATGATGTCGCCGGATTTTACAGTATCACCTTCTTTGACCATCCATTTGGACAAAGTACCTTCTTCCATCGTTGGAGAGAGGGCGGGCATTAGAATTTCGGTAGCCATATCAATCTCTCCAATTACGCGTAGATGTCGGTCCACAGCTCTTCAAGAGCTGGTTCCGGGCTTGCTTTTGCAAATTCAGCGGATGCGTTCACAACAGCTTTGATTTCTTTGTCGATGGTTTTCAAATCATCCTCGGTTGCGTGTTTGCCTGTTAAAAGCAATTCGCGAACCTGTTCAATCGGATCACGTTCGTCGCGCATTTTTTGCACTTCTTCACGGGTCCGGTATTTTGCTGGGTCCGACATAGAGTGGCCGCGGTAGCGATATGTTTTGATCTCGAGGATATAAGGGCCTTTGCCTGAACGGCAGTGCGCAACGGCGGTTTCCCCTGCGGCTTTGACAGCTAAAACATCCATACCATCCACAGCTTCACCCGGGATACCAAACGCTTTACCACGTTCGTAGATTTCAGCAGAAGAAGTGGAACGCTGTTGTGAAGTACCCATTGCGTATTGGTTATTTTCGATCACGAAAATACACGGAAGATCCCAAAGTGCGGCCATATTAAAGGTTTCGTAAACTTGTCCCTGATTTGCAGCCCCATCACCAAAATACGTAAAGGTAACGTTGTCGTCGCCTCTGTACTTATCAGCAAAGGCAATCCCTGCGCCTAAAGGTACGTTTGCACCAACGATGCCGTGCCCACCATAGAAATTTTTGTCCTTGGAAAACATGTGCATAGAGCCACCTTTCCCTTTGGAATAGCCGTCCTCACGACCAGTTAGCTCGGCCATTACGCCTTTTGGGTCCATGCCGCAGGCCAACATATGGCCGTGATCACGGTATGTTGTGATCCGACTGTCGCCGTCTTTGGCCGTTGCCTCAAGGCCTACAACGACGGCTTCTTGTCCGATGTAGAGGTGACAAAAGCCACCGATAAGGCCCATACCGTAAAGTTGTCCGGCTTTTTCTTCAAAGCGTCGGATCAAAAGCATATCTTTATAGTAAGCTTTTAAGTCGTCAGCAGAGACGTTCGGTTGTTTGGTCTTCTTGGGCGCGGCCATTCGGCATCCTCCATCGAGATAGTTTAATGCTAAACTATCTAGTACAGGAATTTTATGCGTGATGCGAGTACGAATATGATCTGAGGGTGTTCAGGTTTCTAACATGCTGATTTCAGGTTAGATTTCATATACCTGATAACCGCGAACCTGCCCGTAGTTATCGAATTACGATTTCGTCAGCACGTATCATACCCAAGACGGAACGGGCCTGCTCATCCAGTAGGTCAAGATCAAGATAATCGTCGGACAAGCGCAGCGTCAGGTTTTCCATCATTACGACATCAGCCTGAACCTGAACCAGTTGCGACTGCAAATGTTCTGCCTCAGCTGTGATTTCCACACGTCGAAATAGCCCATAGTCACCTTGAACTGCAGCAAAGGTGAAGTAGACGCACAAGGAAAACGCCACTGCGAAAAATATGAAAGTGCCCACCGCGGGCCGTGCGAAACTTGTCATTTGTCTGCCTCAAGCGATCTTTAAATTGTCGATCTTATAATGAACCACCTCTTGTCGGGTGGGTGTAGGGACTATGCCATAGCTGATTCGCCATGTGAATCCCCTTATTTTATCGAAAAGACGCATTTTGGGCGGGATTAATCCTGTAATGCTGAAACGCCCGGCAATTCCTTGCCTTCCATCCATTCAAGGAATGCGCCGCCAGCGGTCGAGATATAGGTAAAATCGTCCGCCGCACCAGCAAGGTTCAGCGCGGCTACTGTATCACCACCACCGGCAACAGTGATTAGGTCACCAGATACAGTCAGCGCAGCAGCAGCTTTTGCAGCTGCCATTGTCGCCTTGTCAAACGGTTGAATTTCAAATGCGCCAAGTGGGCCGTTCCAGATCAGTGTCTTTAGGCCTTTAAATTCATTCACGATTGTATCTGTCGCGACATCCCCCGCATCAAGGATCATTTGATCGTCTTCAAGAACAGTTTCAGCGTTCAGCTTAATCATTTCATATTCCGCATTCGCTGCAAACGCACGTGATACACGCCCGTCGCTGGGCAAAATCACTTTGCATCCTGTCGTTTCAGCTTGCTTTAGAATATCGCGTGCGGTGCCGTGCAGATCTGGCTCTTGCAGGGAATTGCCAAGGGACGCGCCCATCGCACCAAGGAAGGTGTTGGCCATCCCGCCGCCAATCACCAAGACGTCAAGTTTACCAACAAGGTTCATTAGAAGATCAATCTTCGTCGACACTTTTGCGCCCCCCACAACGGCACCTACAGGGCGTTTGGGGGTGGAAAGGGCGGCTTCAAGGGCCGTAAGCTCCGCTTGCATCAAGCGACCCGCGCAACTGGGCAATAGTTTTGCAAGGCTTGTTGTACTGGCATGCGCGCGGTGGGCTGCAGAAAACGCGTCGTTACAAAATACGTCACCTAAGGCTGCGATACGTGCGGCAAATTTAGGATCATTGCCTTCCTCACCTTCATGGAAACGGATATTCTCCAGTAAAATAATACCGTCTGGAAGGGCACTGCCTTCGGCGTCTTCCAACGTCTCGATCAATGTTACGCTTTGACCAAATGCTTTTTCAAGTTCGGACAGGCAAATACGCAGGGACAGTTCAGGGATAACTTTGCCTTTGGGCCGGCCAAAGTGGGCAAGTAGGATAGGTTTTCCACCTTTAGCTAAGATATCAGCAACAGTGGGCGCAATCCGTTCGATGCGCGTCGCGTCGCTCACTTGGCCGTTTTCAACCGGAACATTGATGTCCACGCGCAGCAAAACACGTTTGCCGTTCAGATCCATATCGTCCAACGATTTCCAACCCATGTGCGTCATCCTTATCAAACTTACAAAATATGGGCATGGTTTCGCCGTTAATCACCATAAGGTCAACGGATGAGTGCTGCAATTGCTTGGCAATCGGGTCTGATCGTTTTAGGTGACTTGGTACTTATGTTTTGAGGAGTGCCAAAATGGCCGAGATTAAAGACCCAGAAAACACGATCCTGATGGAGCTGAAAGGTGGCACTGTCACCATCGAGCTGTTGCCAAAGATCGCACCGCTTCACGTGGCGCGTATGAAAGAGCTGGTGCGCGCTGGCGAATACGACAACGTTGCATTCCACCGTGTCATTGAAGGTTTCATGGCGCAAACTGGCGACGTCGCGAATGGCGACATGGAAGACAACTTTAACCTGCGCGCAGCAGGTACAGGTGGATCATC
Source organism: uncultured Paracoccaceae bacterium (assembly GCA_905182355.1). Taxonomy (GTDB): domain Bacteria; phylum Pseudomonadota; class Alphaproteobacteria; order Rhodobacterales; family Rhodobacteraceae; genus Ascidiaceihabitans. The sequence continues at coordinate 39,368 of CAJJBH010000041.1, forward strand.
CATGCCTGATTTAAAGGCCGAATTCTCCAAGGTGCCACACGCACGTGGTTCCATTGGCGCGGCCCGTTCTGCCAGTCCAGACAGCGCAAACAGCCAGTTCTTTATCAACTTTTCAGAAAACACATTTCTGAACGGTCAGTACACAGTTTACGGTCAAGTTATCGAAGGCATGAAGCTTGTGGATGAATTGAACCGCGGCGAGCCACCTGCAGAACCTGATCGCATGATCAGCGTCAAGATTGCAGCAGATGCTTAAGATTGCGGCATTTCTGGCGTTGATGGTTGCATCACCTGCAGCAGCCACGGGCATTGAAATCGAAGTAAGTGGTGAAGGTGCAAATGGCACCATCACCATCGACTTGTTCGAGGATGTAGCACCTAAACATGCCGGACGTATTACGGATTTGGCGGCTTCTGGTGCCTATGATGGCGTGGTGTTTCACCGCGTGATCGACGGCTTCATGGCGCAAACCGGTGACGTTCAGTATGGTACGGACCCGTCAAACCTAAGCCAAGCTGGCCGTGGTGGTTCGGATTTGGGCAACCTGCCAGCTGAATTTTCTAAGTTGCCGTTTGATCGTGGTGTGGTTGGTATGGCCCGTTCGCAAAGTGAAAACAGCGCGAACAGCCAATTCTTCATTATGTTCGCATCAGGTCATTTCCTGAATGGCCAGTATACTGTTGTAGGTAGCGTGACGGATGGTTTGGACGTTCTGGACGCGATTAAACTGGGGGCAGGGCCAAATGGTTCCGTCGTTGGTACGCCTGATCTGATGAAAAAAGTTGTTGTTGTCGATTGATCGGGCAGGGTGTGCTTTAGGTGCATCCGACCAGTGTATCGCTTACATCTGAACAAAAGAGGGCGCACCGAAATGGTGCGCCCTTTTTTCGTTGTTACGCGGCTGTGTATTAAACAGCAGTGCGGTTAATCATGCGCATAACGGCAACCATAACAATTCCGTAAACAACGTGACCAACAAGTGCGACCCAAGTGATTCCAGTGAAGCCTAAGAAAAACGGCAGACCTGCAATTGTCGTAATGCCACCAATGGCAAAGATCCAAAGGCCAAAGCCATAGATTGCGGAGGGGACAAACCAATGTGTTGAACCAACGATGCGGTTCCATGCTGGTGCAAAAACGAAAAGCCAGCCAATTGGATATCCAACCAAACCAACCAGATAGAAATGCACGAAGTACCCTGCGAAATTCCCAGCTGGCAAACCGAGTGTAGACAACAGACTGCGGGCCAAGCCATGTGGTGATAGGGTTGCAAAGCCTAGTGCTGGACTAATAGCCTGTCCCCACAAATCAAAAGCTATTGTGGCGAAGAAGCCGGAGATGAACATCAGGCCAAGTGTTTGGCGGTTCAGTGCTGGAAATCTTAAAGTGTTAGACATGCCAGATTTGAGCCTTTTTTAATACGTTAAGTATTTGGGTAGGCCCGAATGCTTTGCCAAGATCAATTTAATTTTGTGCAGATCGCAGTATGGTGATCTTATTGAAATCAAAAATGGCAATCCATAAAGACGCCAACCATCTATCAAACAACATGAATTCACCAAGAAACAAAAAAGTCGTCGCAATCACTTGCAACGCCTTTTTGAATTCTCGCTTACCAAAGCTTAGCCAGCTGGTTTAGCTGCCGATGCTGGGGGCGTAGCTGGTTTTTTGCCACTGTTCAATGGATCGTCCTGACGTTGAACTGAGCCCTCAAAATGGGCACCAGATTCAATTGCGATCGTCTTGTGGATGATGTCGCCCTCAACACGTGCGGTTGATGTCAGACGGACCTTCAGGCCGCGTACACGGCCCACGATGCGGCCATTGATAACAACGTCATCGGCGATCACTTCGCCTTTGATCGTTGCGGTTTCACCAATTGTCAGCAGGTGGGCGCGAATGTCGCCTTCCACAGTGCCTTCAACTTGGATGTCGCCAGTTGTCTTCATGTTGCCCGTCACGTGCAAATCTGTTGAGAGCACTGAGGCAGGTGGTTTTGCCTTAGGCGCGCTTGCCTTGAATTCGCTTTGTGGTTTGGGGGCGGGTGCTGCTGCCGATGGGGCTGCAGGTGACGCAGGTTTTGCCGCGCCAGAATCTTTCGGGGCAGGATCGTTGATTTTGCTTTTAGAAAACATCGTTTGCAGCCTTAATATAGATCATTGGGTTTACAGCTTTACCGCCTACACGTATTTCGTAATGCAAGTGGACGCCGGTAACCCGTCCAGAAGCACCCATATCACCAATATGATCCCCGCGCGAGACCCTTTGGCCAACTTTTGCGCGAAGTTTACTCATATGGGCATACCGTGTTTCAATACCAAACTCGTGTTGAATCTTGACTAAACGTCCATATCCTGAGGACCAGCTCGCGTGTGTCACAACACCGTCCGCCGTGGAATAGAGTGGCGTGCCCGAACGAGCGGCAAAATCAACTCCTTTATGCATCCGGCGCCCCCCTGTTTTAGGGTCACGGCGGGGGCCAAATTTGGATGTGAAGCGGAAAGCCGCCTTCACAGGGTTGGCAAACGGGGCTTTTTGGGCGGCAATCCGGTACAGATTGAGTCGGTCCATTTGGTTTAACAAGCGATTGGCACGCAATGTATCGGCAGATGCCGCTTCGCCACGTGTTGAAAATGACAGCGGCGTCAGTGGCCCACCTTGGCCAGAATATCCACGGCGCACTTGTTCAATGATCCGCTCGGTTGGCATGCCGGCGGCGCGGAACATTTTGTCCAACGGGGCGACCGATACGGTCATGGCCTCTTCCAATTGACGGAATATTTGATCGTTCTGATCTTTCATAACTGCGATTTGTTCGGCCATCCGATCAGCCTGCAAGAATGCTTCTTGCGCATCTTTCACAACCTTATCCCGCTCCGCCGCCGTTTTAGCCAATGCCTCGGTAACAAAATCCATTGGTACGCCACCGCTCGCTGACGCAAGCGAAGTGCCTGTGTCCCCGCTGGTAACTTGCTTTTGCAACACGGCCACTTGACTACGCGCTGCTTCGCGGTCTTTCATCGTGCCACGCAAGGTTGATTGGATAACCTCGATCCCTGTTTCCAGTTCACGCCGGTGGGTTTCGCTGTTCAACAATTCAGACTGCATGACAGAAATTTGTGTGAGCGCCGCGTTAAAGCGGTTTTGGGCCGCCAGCGCTTCTTCAGCGCGACTGTCGCGCTGCGAAGCAAGTTCGTTCAAGCGCGCCTGATAATTACTTTGATCTCGTTTGGCTTGTTCGCGAAAATTGCCAGATCCGATGCTGTCCATCAATATAATGGCGGTGGCGATAATGGCCCAAGCCACCAATAAAGCGCTGCCAGAATACGCTATCAACTGCATTGTGGGGCGCAATCGAATAAACCGTGTGTCAGTATCTGACTTAAGAAATACGCGACGTTCTGGAAATAAATATTCCAGTTTCGCATGGATTTTGTGTCCTAGCCGTGTTCTCACGAAGGGCGTCCCTTTTCCCATCCCAATATAGACTTCAAGTCCCCAAACCCGAATATCACAAGAAGTTGGAATAAACAGTGCTGCGCGTTCAGGCAAGCCTGTTGTCCCGCACAGGGGGATAGTGTCGGCGAATTTTGATAAATTGGCAGAAAACCGCTTAGTCTAGGCGGGGGTGGGGTGTTCTTCAGGTTGCAACAGCAAGTGGCCAATAGAAATCGGGTGGTATTCCAGCCTCGGCGCGTTTTTCTTCGTTAAAGGGCGGCTTCAGTTGGCCATGGAAATATTTCTGCACCAATTCGTGAAATGCGACCTTAGGATCAAGGTTCTCGCGACCACACATAAAATGAAACCACTTTGATCCGTAGGCGACATGGGCCACTTCTTCGGCATAGATCGTTTCAAGCGCAGCGACGGCGCTGGCTTGTTTTGCTTGCTTAAACAGCCTGATCATGTTCGGCGTCACGTCCAAACCACGGGCTTCCAAAACCATAGGCACAACGGCAAGTCGCCCCATAAAATCGGTGGCCGTATCTTCAGCTGCCCGCCAAAGCCCTTGGTGGGCGGGCATGGCGCCATAATGGCTGCCAAGTTCCTCAAGGCAGTCGGCCATCAGATTGAAATGTTTGGATTCTTCGTCCGCGCACTTCACCCAGTCGTCATAGAATCCAATCGGCAATGAAATATGTGAAAACCGCGCAATAATGTCCCAATGTAGGTCCACAGCATTCAATTCAATATGCGCAACAGCGTGTAGCAATGCGATGCGCCCAAGTTCGGTGCCGGGTTTGCGCTGTGGTACATCACGTGGGGCCAACAGCTCTGGCTTCTCGGGTCGTCCGGGTTGCATTGGGGGTTGCGCATGACCAACCTCGGGCGTTTCGCCTTTGGCACGGGCAGCTTTCCACGCAGCCGCATGTTTGTGCGACAAAGCGGTCTTTGCGCGGCCATCAGAACAGGTCAGCACCTCGACCGCCATTTGGGCCAATGGTTTTACGAGCGGGATCACATCAGTCATAGGGATTTCACCATGTCCAACACCGCTTCAACGTGTCCGGCAACTTTTACCTTTGGCCAGATTTGAACGATGTTGCCATCCGCCCCAATTAGAACTGTTGTGCGTTCAATCCCCAGGTAGGTCTTGCCGTACATGTTCTTTTCTTTCCAAACGCCATAATCTTCACAAACCGATCCATGCTCATCTGACAACAACGGCACCGTTAATGCGTGTTTTTTGCTGAATTTCCCATGTTTTTCCAAACTGTCTTTGGATATACCAAAAACAAGCGCACCCGCGTCGGCAAACTCTTGCAGACCAGTTGAAAACCCGATGGATTCCTTGGTGCAGCCTGGCGTATCATCGCGTGGATAAAAGAATAAAACTACAGCCGATCCCTTCAATGCAGACAACGTCACATCATCGCCGTTGTCGCGCGGCAAAGTAAAGTCGGGGGCAGATGCGGAAACTTCGATCATTTGATCCTCATTGGTTGGCCGATACATCTGTGCCTGTCATATTAGGGCAAGGCGGACAAGAATAAAGACATGAGCAGCGACCCAACTCCAATACGACGAAAAAAGCGCAACTTCTTGCGCAGTTTTGGGCTGTGGTCCGTTGGGATTACTTTGGTTCTGGTAATAGCTTTATGTGTCTCGGTTCTGGGTATGATGGGGCGCACGATCACTGCGCCCGATTGGGTGCGCAGCCAAATTTCCCAACGTTTGAACAGTACAATGTCACAAGTTGACATAGGCTTTGGCGCAATTGAGGTTACGCTGAACCACGGATGGCGGCCGCAGGCACGGGTGCGTAATGTTGTGCTTCGCAACACTGAGGGCGCACAGATTATCGGGTTTTCCGAAGCCAATGTGATGTTGGCAATGCGTCCCTTGTTACGCGGGCAGGTGAAGCCAAAATCGATTTCGGTGTCGGGTGTGTTTGCAACACTGCTGCGCGACAAAGACGGCAAAATGAGCCTGCGCGGTGGTTCTGCATTAACTGGTCCGTCCAAAGAAGCGGCAAACTTGCCTGCTTTGATTGAACAGATGGACGCTGCATTCGAATTGCCAGAATTCAGCAATTTGCGCACTGCTAACATTCAGGCGCTGACATTGCGGTATGAAGACGCACGTGCAGGGCGGGTTTGGGTCGTCGATGGGGGGCGGTTGCGTCTGGGCCATGACGGCGGCGAACTAACGCTATCTGCCGATCTGGCGGTTTTAAGCGGAGGGGCCGATGTTGCCACGTTTGAGGCGAATTATACCAGTAAGATCGGGGACAAGCAGGCTGAATTTGGCATCAATATTGCAAATATTGCCGCACAAGACATTTCAACGCAAAACCCTGCGCTTGCTTGGTTAAGCGTGCTGCGTGCGCCGATTTCGGGGGCGTTGCGCAGTGGTGTCGACGCGGATGGAATGTTGACCCCGTTGAACGCAACCTTGCAAATCGGGGCAGGAGCTGTGCAACCCACGGAAGCGGCAAAACCAATCCCGTTTTCATCGGTGCGGACCTATTTCACCTATCATCCTGATGCCCAGATTATCGATTTTGATGAATTGTCAGTTGTCAGTAAGTGGATCACGGCAAGCACAGATGGGCAGGCGTTCCTAAGTGGTTTGGAAAACGGTGTCCTTGAAGAACTGGTTGGTCAGTTCAAATTGCCAGCCTTCGTGGTGAACCCCAATGACGTTTACGAAAAACCGATCAATTTTGATGGCGCTGAGATGGATTTCCAGCTGAAGCTTGATCCGTTCAACCTAAAGGTCGGGCGCGCACAGCTTGTTGATCAAGGACAGATTCTAAAAATTTATGGCGAACTTGCAGCAGACAAAACAGGCTGGGATTTCAGCGCAAATGGGCAGATGGATGGGCTTAACCCTGACCGTCTGCTGGCGCTTTGGCCTGATAATGTAGGCATTCCGACACGTCGATGGATTTCCAAGAACCTGTTGGCGGGGGAATTGCAGGATTTGGACGTTGCGTTGCGTGGTGGTGATGACAAGCGCATTAACACCTTCATCAGCTTCAATTTTGACAAAGCCAAACTTCAGTTTCTAGATTCGATGCCACCGATCACGCAGGCCAAAGGCCATGCCAGCATGTTGTCTAATAGATTTGTGGCTGTAATTGATGCAGGTCAGGTTCTGGCCCCCCAAGGTGGGGTTATCGACGTTTCGGGTTCGGCTTTTGTTATTCCCGATGTTGCGGATAAAAGTGGCGTTGTTGGTGAAGTGAAGCTGGTGACAGACAGCACAATCACAGCCGCTTTGGCATTGTTGAACCAACCCAAGCTTGAGGTGATGGACAAAGCTGGATTGCCTGTCACGTTGGCGGATGGACGCGCAAATCTTGAAGGGACGGTGACAATTCCGTTCCGAAAAGGAATTAAGTTTAAGGACATTATATACAGTGCGGGTGGAAGGTTATCCTCCGTCACGGCAAACGGCTTGGTGCCAGATAAGCAGATTGCTGCGGACGCATTGCAAATTGCCGCGACCAACAGTGGTGTACGTATTTGGGGTGCAGGGCGCATTGGCGCAGTACCATTTGATGCCGAATGGTCGCAAGCGATTGGGTCAGGACAGGCAGGCAACAGCCAGATAAAAGGCAAGGTTGAGCTGTCAGAGCGACTAATCGACGAATTTAACATTGGGTTGCCCAGTGGTACATTAAGGGGTGCTGGGCAGGGTGAAATCACGTTGCAGCTGAACAATGGCGCTGCACCAGCGATTTCCTTGACCTCGAATTTGCGCGGGGTTGAGGTGCTGATTCCTGCGTTGGGCTGGCGCAAAGCGGCCAACGCTGCAGGTAAACTGTCTTTGACGGGCCGTTTGGGCAAGCAACCGACAATAGATGACATTATCCTTGATGCACCCGGACTAACGGCGCGTGGGACAATCACAACACGGGCAGACGGCGGCTTGGACAAAGCCAGTTTTAGCCGCATCACTGTTGGCAATTGGTTGCGCGTGCCAGTGGTTTTAACGGGGCAGGGCAAAGGCGTGCCGCTGAAAATCGACGTATCTGGTGGCAGTTTGGATTTACGCAGCGCTGAATTCGGCCAAGGCGGCGGCGCGGGTGGCGGTGAAGGTGGCCCGATGAACCTGAGTTTGGACAAGTTGCAAATCACGGACAGCCTTGCCTTGACCGATATGCGTGGCACGTTCACCACGAAGGCTGGACTAGACGGCAAGTTCACGGCCACAATCAATGGCGGTACGCGCATTCAAGGGCAAATTTTGCCACAAAACGGGCGATCTGCGGTCAAGATCACATCGGACAACGCGGGTGGTGTTTTTGCATCGGCTGGATTGTTGAAACAGGCGCGGTATGGGGATTTGACCCTTACGTTGTTGCCTGTTGGCAAAGGTGGCGCATTTGATGGCAAGCTGCGTATTGAAAACACGCGGATCAAAGACGCACCCGCAATTGCCGCGCTTTTAAACGCGTTAAGCATTGTTGGTTTGTTGGAACAAATGGATGGGTCTGGCATTCACTTTCGCGAAGTTGAGGCAGCATTTCGCCTTACTCCGTCCACCATGACATTGACGGCGGCCAGCGCAATTGGGCCATCGATGGGTATTTCCATGGACGGAGTTTATGCCGTGGATAGTGGGACTGTTGACATGCAGGGGGTCATATCACCCCTGTTTATACTTAATGGAATTGGCAGCATTTTAACCCGCAAAGGTGAGGGATTGATTGGCTTTAATTATACGTTGAGTGGCCCTGCTAAATCGCCAAAAGTCAGTTTAAATCCGCTTTCAGCCCTTACGCCAGGGATGTTTCGCGATATTTTCCGTTCTCCATCGCCAAAACTGCCAAAACTTGAAGAGGCGTCGCCCAACAGTACGCCACCAGCAAACGTATTCGCACCCGCACCGCCGACCAGTGCTGACGGTCCACCTGTTGTGGACGAGGCGGCAAGACGTGCGGAGCGGCGCAGGCTTGATCTGGAAAACAACCTTTCAAATGGCGATCGCTAACGCTTGATGATCTGAATGCGCGGTTGTATTGCGCAGGCCATGCAGCTTTTAGATTTTGATTTTGACCTTCCCGAAGACCTTATTGCGACCCGCCCTGCGGTGCCGCGCACATCTGCGCGCATGCTTGTGGCGCAGGGTGCGAAAATTGTAGATGCACAGGTGCATGACCTTGGGCAATGGCTGCGGGCAGGGGACCGATTGGTGTTGAATGACACCAAGGTGATTCCTGCGCGATTGTCTGGTACCCGTGCGCGCACATCTGCCCAAGGGCTGACCGAGGCGCGGATTGAAGTGACATTGCTGGAACCACAGGCAAATGGCACTTGGGCAGCCCTTTTAAAGCCACTTAAGAAGGTGAAGCTGGGTGAAACCATCATTTTTGACGCGAACCTATCTGCCAAGCTGGAACATGTGGCCGATGGTCAGGGCCATCTGCGCTTTAACCTTGAGGGGGATGCGTTCGAGATGGCGTTGGCGCAGGCCGGCGCGATGCCTTTGCCGCCGTATATTGCGGCCAAACGCCCTGCTGATGCTCAAGATCATCATGATTACCAGACGGTTTTTGCAACTCATTCTGGTGCCGTTGCTGCGCCCACTGCATCTTTGCATTTTGATCAGACGTTGTTGGATGAACTGGCGGCACAGGGTGTGCAGTTTAGTCGTGTTACATTGCATGTAGGGGCTGGCACGTTTTTGCCGGTTAAGGTCGAAGACGTGTTGACCCATAAAATGCATGCGGAATGGGGGCGGGTCAGCCCCCAAGCGGCACAAGAGATTGCAGCGACCAAATCCGCAGGTGGGCGTGTCATTCCAGTTGGCACAACCGCGCTTCGTTTGATTGAGACGGCCTCACGGGGTGGGGAAATCACTGCATGGGAAGGGGACACTGACATCTTTATCTACCCCGGTTTCACATTCAATGTAGCCGACGGGTTGATGACCAACTTTCACTTGCCAAAATCGACATTGATGATGCTGGTGTCCGCACTGATGGGGCAAGACCAATTGCGCGAAATTTATGACCACGCAATCGCTGAAAAATATCGCTTTTTTTCATACGGCGATTCCTCACTTTTGATCCCGGATAAGGCGACTTAACGCCAAAGTGACGATTACGACCTATGGGTTGTCGTCCCAGATATGGACGTGGGTGTTTTGACCTGTCACAGCGGGCAAAATAACACTGTTTTCTTGCTAGGAGCGTTGCCATGTTACAAGTTTTATCCAGCTCATGGGCGTTGCTGCTTGGCATGGGTCTGCTGATGGTCGGCAATGGGATGCAAAGTACCCTTTTGGGTGTGCGTGGCCAGATCGAAAACTTCGGTACATTTGAAATGTCTGTTGTGATGTCGGCCTATTTTCTTGGGTTCTTGGGTGGATCACGGATGGCCCCTGACCTGATCCGCAGGGTTGGGCACGTGCGGGTTTTCGCGGCCCTCGCGTCGCTTATTTCGGCTGTGATGATTTTATACCCTACACTTGCGAACCCTTGGATTTGGGCGCTGGGACGGGTGTTGATCGGTTTCTGTTTCTCGGCGGTTTATGTGACAGCGGAAAGCTGGCTGAACAATGCGGCCAACAATGAAAACAGGGGGCAGGCACTGTCCTTGTATATGATTGTGCAAACCGCTGGGATCGTTGGGGCGCAGGCTTTGATGATAACAGCTGATCCTTCTGGTTATGTTTTGTTCGTTATTCCGTCGATCCTTGTGAGCATCGCAATCACACCAATCCTTTTGTCAATCAGCCCAACGCCAACATTTGAAACCACCAAAGCGATGAGCTTGGGCAAACTGATGGAATCGTCCCCCCTTGGCTGTGTGGGTATGTTTTTTCTGGGTGGCATCTTTTCGGCGCAATTTGGGATGTCTGCAGTGTACGGGGCTGAAGCTGGGTTAACCGTTGTTCAAATCTCGACCTTCGTCGCGACGATTTTTATTGGCGCTATGATCACCCAATTTCCAATAGGCTGGATTTCGGACCGGATGGACAGGCGTGCGTTGATTGGGATCACTGCAATTATTGGTGGCATCGGTGCGATTGTCGGCATCATGGCCGACAACAATTTTACGATGATCCTTGTTGCGGGCTTTATGATGGGTGGCACATCTAATCCGCTGTATTCGCTTCTTTTGGCGCACACCAATGACTTTCTGGAACACGAGGATATGGCGGCTGGTTCAGGTGGGTTGATATTTATCAACGGCCTTGGCGCGATCTCTGGTCCATTAATCACGGGGTGGATGATGGGTGTGTTTGGGCCTTCTGGGTTTTACGTGTTTATCGTGGTCTTATTTGCGGCCCTCGCGCTTTATGCAGGGTACCGTGCGACGCAACGTGCGACAATTGCTGTGGATGATATGGGGGGCTATGTTGCTATGTCGCAGTATTCGACCACACCTGTCGCTATGGAAATTGCACAAGAATATGCAATCGAGACATATTTAGAGGAAGAAAACGAAATTCCTGCTGAATAATGTGACGCAACTGTCGTAAAACGTGACTTTTAAAATCCGCTAGCTAAGCTAACGTCAAGTTAATGACACTATGGAATTTGGGAGAGTTCACCATGGTTGGGCCAGATGATGTTTTAAAGTTTTGGTTGGATGAATGTAGTCCTGCGCAATGGTATGTTGAGGACGACGCACTGGATCAAGAAATCTGCGATCGATTTTTAGAAACATGGGAAGGGGCCTGCAATGGCCGCCATTCTATGTGGCTTACCTATCCCAACGGTGCATTGGCCTACATCATTTTACTGGATCAGTTTCCGCGCAACATGTTCCGTGGATCTGCTAAATCATTTGCCTCGGATCGCGCGGGTGTGGCCGCAGCCAAATCTGCGATCGACAAAGGCTGGGACATGCGGGTCGACGAACCCGCCCGCCAATTCTTCTATATGCCACTCATGCACTCCGAAAATTCGTGTGATCAAGACCGATGCGTACGCTTAATGTGTGAACGTATGCCTGAACATGGCCCAAACAACTTGTTGCATGCACGTGCACATCGCGAAGTGATCCGTCAGTTCGGCCGTTTCCCGTACCGCAACGAAGCATTGGGTCGCAAAGGGTCTGCACATGAAGCCAAATACCTCGCGGATGGCGGGTATGCTTGTACTTTGCGCGGTTTGCAGGCTGACATTGCAGCTTAGGTAAATCTTAACGGGTTACAGGTGTTTCTTGTTGCCTTTATTGCCCTGCATTTTACGCGAATTGCATCCTGATCACATATAGTTTAATGGTAAACTACATTTTTCAAACGATTCAACGCGAGGGCATAACATGGCTGAGACTTCCTTTGATCTGATTGTGATTGGGGCTGGCCCTGGCGGCTATGTTGCTGCCATTCGTGGCGCGCAATTGGGGATGAACGTTGCCATTGTTGAGCGAGAGCATTTGGGTGGTATTTGCCTGAATTGGGGCTGCATTCCAACCAAGGCGATGTTGCGCACCTCCGAAGTATTCCACCTGATGCACCGTGCCAAGGAATTTGGTCTGAAAGCGGACAACATCGGTTATGATTTGGACGCTGTGGTAAAGCGTTCACGCGGTATTGCGGCGCAACTGTCTGGTGGCATTGGCCACTTGATGAAGAAAAACAAAATAGCCGTTTTTATGGGCGTGGCGACACTCCCAACCCAAGGCAAAGTGTCGGTTAAAACTGACAAAGGTGTGCAGGAGCTAACTGCAAAGAACATCGTTCTAGCCACTGGTGCACGTGCACGCGAGTTGCCTGGCCTAGAAGCCGACGGCGATTTGGTTTGGACCTACAAAACGGCACTGACGCCACCACGGATGCCCAAAAAATTGCTGGTTATCGGATCAGGTGCCATCGGCATTGAATTCGCAAGTTTCTACAACACGCTTGGTGCGGACACTACTGTGGTCGAAGTAATGGACCGTGTGTTGCCTGTTGAAGACGAAGAAATTAGCGCATTTGCAAAGAAATCCTTTGAAAAACAAGGTATGAAAATCATGCAAAAGGCGATGGTCAAAAAGCTTGATCGCGCGAAAGGTAAAGTGACTGCCCATATCGAAATAGGTGGGAAAACTGAAACTCACGAGTTCGATACAGTCATTTCAGCCGTCGGAATTGTTGGAAATGTAGAAGATCTTGGACTTGAGAAACTGGGTGTCAAGGTTGATCGAACCCATGTTGTTACCGACGAATTCTGCCGCACTGGTATCGACGGCCTGTATGCAATCGGTGATATCGCAGGTGCACCGTGGCTCGCGCACAAAGCCAGCCACGAAGGCGTCATGGTTGCTGATTTGATCGCTGGTAAACACGCACATCCGGTCAAACCGGAAACCATCGCGGGCTGCACATATTGTAATCCGCAGGTCGCCTCAGTTGGCTACACCGAAGCGAAAGCCAAAGAATTGGGATACGACATCAAAGTGGGTCGTTTCCCTTTCATCGGCAACGGCAAAGCAATTGCATTGGGCGAGGCTGAAGGCTTGGTTAAAACCATCTTTGACGCGAAAACCGGCGAATTGCTGGGTGCACATATGATCGGGGCCGAGGTGACAGAGATGATCCAAGGCTACGTGATCGGCCGCCAACTCGAAACCACAGAAGAAGATCTGATGAACACGGTCTTCCCGCACCCAACACTTTCTGAAATGATGCATGAAAGTGTTCTGGATGCATATGATCGTGTGATTCACATGTGATCAGCTAGGGGCACCGCAACACAAAGGTGCCCCAATGCTTACGACCAGTTGCATATTCAGACCCAAGTCAATTTATAAGCTGATCAAATCACTTGGGCGCTTAAAAGTATGACCAAAACACCAGTCGGTTTGATCCTTTTGCTTTGGGGTGCCGGCCTTGGCGCTGCGGCGCAATATGCCAAGGTAAGCGTGATCTTTGACCAGTTGCCAGATGTCTATCCCGACGCGGGTGCCGCTTTGGGGTTCGCCGTGTCTTTGGTAGGTTTCATTGGGATTATATTCGGCGTTGTTGCGGGCCTTTTGGTTGCGCGCATCCGCTATCGGCGGGCACTTTTGTGGGCGCTTTGGCTTGGGGCCGTGGTCTCTGCTTTGCAGTCCTTCCTCCCGTCATTTGAATGGTTCTTGGTCCTGCGCGGGATCGAAGGGCTGTCCCATTTGGCGATGGTGGTTGCAGCGCCAACCCTAATCGCACAACTCAGCGCGCCGCAGCACCGTGGGCTTTCCCTTACGCTGTGGGGCACCTTCTTTGGCGTTGCTTTCGCTGTATTGGCATGGGGTGGCCTGCCACTTGTTGCGGCCTATGGTGTGTCTTCCCTGTTTGCAGCGCACGCCGTCTATATGGCTGTTTTTGCGGTGATATTAACGTTCTCATTGCAGGCTCTGCCCACAAGTGGAACACCCGAAAAGCTGCACATAACAAGCATTTTGCGCAACCATATCGCAATCTACCGGTCGCCGCGCATATCCGCTGCGGGTCTTGGATGGGTGTTTTATACCTTCTGCTTTGTGTCCGTTTTAACAGTGATGCCATCCTTTATTGACCCGTCTGAACGCGCGTTCGTCACAGGTGCAATGCCACTCGCATCAATTGTCAGTTCTATGACAGTTGGAGTCTGGGCATTACGACACATATCTGCGGTTGGCGTTGTAATCTGGGGGTTCGGATGCAGCATTGTAAGCATGGTGTGGCTTGGGATTGATCCTGCAAATGCATATGGCTGTATCGCCCTTGCCGCGTCGCTTGGGCTGATCCAGGGGGCCAGCTTTGCCGCCGTTCCACAATTGAACAACACGGCAGAAACTCAGGCCCAAGCCAACGGCGCGATGGCGCAGATGGGCAATGTCGGCAATACGATTGGTACACCCATCATGGTGGCCGCCTTGGCAGGCTTTGGTTACGTCGCATTGCCGGTTTTTGTCAGTATCGCGCTGTTGATGGGCTTGTTGGTGCATCTGATTTTAAGCAGAGTGCGCAACAAGGTGTGATGTTCGCGTCTTGTTCTCAAATTTTAGTTGGAGAATCTTATGCAGCAAACTATGTCTAAAGTGTTAATAGGGGCACAAGATGGCTGAGCTGAAAAATATCGAAGTACGCGGCGCGCGTGAGAACAATCTGAAATCCATCGATGTGGATATTCCACGTGATAAATTGGTGGTAATCACAGGCCTGTCTGGGTCGGGAAAATCATCGCTGGCATTTGACACAATTTACGCGGAGGGGCAGCGTCGTTACGTTGAATCCCTCAGCGCCTATGCCCGACAGTTCCTTGATATCATGCAAAAACCAGACGTTGATCACATCAGCGGGCTGAGCCCCGCGATTTCTATTGAACAAAAGACGACGTCTAAAAACCCACGCTCTACGGTTGGTACTGTCACTGAAATTTACGACTACATGCGTTTGCTGTTTGCGCGTGTTGGCACACCGTATTCCCCCACAACTGGCAAACCGATTGAAGCGCAGCAGGTTCAAGACATGGTAGACCGTGTCATGTTGATGGAAGACGGCATGCGCGCCTATCTGCTGGCCCCAATCGTTCGGGATCGCAAAGGCGAGTACCGCAAAGAATTTGTCGAACTGCGCAAGCAGGGTTTTCAACGCGTAAAAGTGGATGGTGAATTTTACGACTTGGATGAACCACCGACCTTGGACAAGAAATACCGCCACGACATTGATGTTGTCGTTGACCGCATTGTGATCCGTGAGGGGCTTGAAACACGTCTTGCAGACAGCCTGCGCACGGCGCTTGATCTTGCAGACGGCATTGCCGTGATAGAAACGGCCCCAGCCGAAGGTGATCCCGTTCGCACCGTATTCTCTGAGAAATTCGCCTGTCCCGTAAGTGGTTTCACAATCCCTGAAATTGAACCGCGCTTGTTTTCTTTCAACGCACCGTTTGGAGCCTGCCCCGAATGTGACGGGCTGGGAAAAGAGCTGTTTTTCGATGAACGCCTTGTTGTGCCTGACGCTGATCTTCGGGTCTATGACGGTGCCTTGGCCCCGTGGCGCAAAGGCAAGTCGCCGTATTTTTTGCAGACAATTGAATCGATTGCCAAACACTTTAAATTTGACCCGCAGACCAAGTGGAAAGACCTTCCAGACAATGTGAAGCAGGTGTTTTTGCGTGGCTCTGGGGACGAAGAACTTGAGTTTCGTTATGACGAAGGCGGTCGTGTTTACAATGTAACGCGGGTGTTCGAAGGGGTGATCCCGAACATGGAACGCCGCTACCGCGAAACTGATAGCAACTGGATCCGCGAAGAATTTGAACGCTACCAAAACAACCGTCCATGCGGGACCTGCGACGGCTATCGTTTGCGGGCCGAAGCCTTGGCTGTAAAGATCGCGGACCTGCACGCGGGCCAAGTGGTTCAGATGTCTATCAGCGAGGCGTATGCCTGGTGTGAAGAGGTTCCTGCGAAGCTGACCAAACAGAAGAATGAAATTGCTAAGGCAATTTTAAAAGAAATCCGTGAACGTCTTGGATTCTTGAATAACGTTGGATTAGAGTATCTTACACTGTCACGCGCAAGTGGAACATTAAGTGGCGGTGAAAGCCAACGCATTCGTTTGGCCAGCCAAATTGGATCGGGTTTGACCGGTGTCTTGTACGTCCTTGATGAGCCTTCCATCGGGTTGCACCAGCGGGACAACGACCGTCTTTTGTTGACCCTGAAAAACTTACGTGATCAAGGCAACACCGTAATTGTGGTTGAACATGATGAAGAAGCCATTCGCGAAGCCGATTATGTGTTTGATATTGGACCGGGTGCGGGTTTGCATGGGGGCGAAGTTGTGTCGCACGGGACACCGGAATTTGTGGCCAATGATCCCAATTCTTTGACGGGCCAATACCTGACAGGTAAGCGATCAATTGCGGTGCCAGAAACACGGCGCAAGGGGAAGAAGAAGATGTTGAAAGTGGTCAAAGCCACGGGCAACAACCTTAAAAACATCACAGTTGAATTTCCGTTGGGCCAATTTGTTTGCGTCACAGGAGTGTCGGGTGGCGGCAAATCCACGCTGACAATCGAGACGTTATTCAAGACGGCATCGATGCGCCTGAACGGCGCACGCCAAACGCCAGCCCCATGCGAGACGATCAAGGGTTTGGAACATCTGGACAAGGTCATCGACATTGACCAACGCGCTATTGGCCGCACTCCACGGTCTAACCCTGCTACCTACACAGGTGCGTTCACTCCAATCCGTGATTGGTTCACTGGCCTGCCGGAATCCAAGGCGCGTGGATACAAAGCTGGTCGCTTCAGTTTCAACGTAAAAGGTGGTCGATGCGAGGCCTGTCAGGGCGACGGTGTGATCAAGATCGAAATGCACTTCCTACCGGACGTTTATGTGGAATGCGAAACCTGCAAAGGTGCACGTTACAACCGCGAAACGCTTGAAATCCGTTTCAAAGGCAAAAGCATTGCAGATGTTTTGAATATGACCGTGGAAGACGCACAAACATTCTTCCAAGCAGTGCCTAGCATTCGCGAAAAAATGGATGCGCTGATGCGTGTTGGCCTGGGCTACATCAAGGTGGGGCAACAGGCGACAACACTGTCGGGCGGCGAAGCACAGCGCGTGAAACTATCCAAGGAGCTTAGCAAACGATCCACGGGGCGTACGCTGTATATCTTGGATGAACCCACCACAGGGTTGCACTTTGAAGACGTGCGTAAATTATTGGAAGTGCTGCATGAATTGGTCGATCAGGGGAATTCAGTCATTGTGATCGAACATAACCTTGATGTGATCAAAACGGCAGACCACATCATTGATATCGGTCCTGAAGGTGGCGATCGTGGCGGTATGGTTGTTGCAACTGGCACACCAGAAAAAGTGGCCGAGGTTGAAGGCAGCTATACAGGTCATTACCTGAAAGCGATGTTGAAACCCAAGAAGGTGGCGGCGGAGTAATCCGCCACCGCCGTCGGTGTTAATCGCGTCCGCGTTTTTCGAACCGTGGTAGCATTGCGCTGAAGTCTTTGCCCAATCCGCCTTCGTCTTCGACAAACTGTTTGTACAGCGCCAATGCCAGTGCACCCATCGGTGTGTCGGCGTCGGCGGCTTCTGCCGCTTGTTGGCTTAACCCTAGATCTTTCAGCATCAACTCGGCTGCAAATCCCGGGGTGTAGTCATTATCAGCAGGGCTGGTCGGCCCAATGCCCGGGGCAGGGCAGTAGCCGTTCATGGACCATGAATAGCCCGAGGATGTGCTGACCACATCGAACATTTTTTGGCGGTCCAAGCCCAATTTGTCTGCCAAAGCAAAGGCCTCGCAGGTTGCAATCATTGTGGCCCCAAGGATCATGTTGTTGCAAATTTTCGCGGCTTGGCCTGAACCTGCATCGCCGCAATGCACGGCTTTTTGGCCCATGACCTCGAACAAGGGGGAGACGGCAATAAATCCTGCCACTGACCCACCAGCCATGAAGGTCAGCGTGCCACCAGATGCGCCACCTGTGCCGCCAGATACAGGCGCATCAACAAATAACAGCCCTGCATTTCCAGCGTCTTGCGCCACTGCACGTGCACTGTCCACATCAACAGTTGAACAATCCAACAGGGTTGCGCCTGCCTTCATTGCAGGGATCAGTTCGGCAGCAACGCTGCGCAAGATTGCCCCGTTGGGCAACATCGTGATCACAACGTTTGCATCTTTGACAGCGTCCAAACCAGTGGGCGCAACAGCGACACCCGCAGCCGTCGTCCCTGCAGGATCAAACCCAGTTACGTTGTGCCCAGCGGCGGCCAAGTTCGCAGCCATTGGCGCACCCATATTTCCAAGTCCGATAAAGCCGATGTTCATGCCGTTTCCTTTCGATGTGTCCAACTGTAGGTCTAATGCGTTCTTGCCAAGTGGCTGCAACATTTTTGACAATGCAGCAGGGGGCACAGACCCATCGGCGAATTGCCATCTTGGGCTGCGGTCTTTGTCGATAATCGCGGCGCGGATGCCTTCGATGAAATCGCCGTGCTCCATGCTGCGCGAAGTGAACCGATATTCAAGGTCCAGTGCCTTGGCCATTGTCAGGTTTTTGCCACGCATACGGTGCAGCATTTCGATGGTACAGGCCATCGACAACGGGCTGTTGCGGCGCAGTTGTTTCAGGGTCTGTTGGGCAAATTCACTGTCGTCGTCTTGCAGCGTGGTTAATACGTCCGACAGGCTGACGCCGTAAAAATGTGTGTTGATCGCGTCCATTTGGGACTGGATTGGGCCGATCTCAGCGGGGGCCTCCCCAACCAGACAAGCTGGATCGCCAGAGACCTCAAGCTGTTCAATCAACGCAGGCCATTTGCCTTCAGGAATATAAAGGTCAGCAAAACCCGCAAATATGGCATCAGATGCATTCATCCGCGACGCCGTAGTGCCAAGGTATTCGCCCAACCGATCAGGGGCAAGGGCCAGCATCAATGATCCACCAACATCAGGAACCAACCCAATGCCAACCTCGGGCATGGCAATCTGGCTGGTGTCGCCGACAACGCGGTGTGATCCGTGACACCCAATGCCAACGCCGCCACCCATCGTGTATCCTTGCAGGAACGAGACGACAGGTTTTGGGTATTCAAATATTTTGGCGTTCAGGCGGTATTCGTCGGCCCAGAATTTTTGGCCGTAAGCGTAATCGCCTTTAAGACCAGTGGCATAGAGGTCGGCAATGTCACCGCCAGAACAAAAGGCGCGGTCGCCTTGTGCGTCTAGGACCACAACCGCAACGGCAGGATCGTTACGCCATTGATCAATTGCCGCTTCAATTGCCAGGCACATCTCGTAGGTCATCGCGTTTAGTGCGTTTGGGCGTTGAAGCGTGATACGGCCTGCGCGGCCAGTGATGCGGATGGAAATGTCACTCATAGTATTAACGGTTCTTCAACATGTCACGGGCGACGATCACCCGCATAATTTCATTGGTGCCTTCAAGAATCTGATGCACACGCAAATCACGCACCAGTTTTTCGATCCCGTAGTCCGCCAAATATCCGTAGCCGCCGTGCAATTGCAGGCATTGGTCGACAACTTTGCTGCCTGTATCCGTCACGAATTTCTTTGCCATGGCGCAGAATTTTGTCGCATCATGTGCGCCAGTGTCCAATTTCCATGCGGCGTGGCGCAGGAATGTGCGGGCGGCTTGAAGTTCGATTTCCATATCCGCAAGGCGCCATTGCAGCCCTTGGAACTGGTCGATGGATTTGCCGAAGGCTTTGCGTTCACCCATGTAGTTTAGCGTGGCGGTTAAGGCGGTTTGGGCTGCCCCAAGGGAGCAGGCAGAGATGTTTAATCGTCCGCCATCCAGCCCCATCATCGCGTATTTAAAGCCTTTGCCTTCTTCGCCAATCAGGTTGTTGGCATCGATTTTGCAATCATCAAATTGTACTTGAGCCGTAGGCTGACTGCGCCAGCCCATCTTTTGTTCCAATGCGCCAAACGACAACCCGTCAACACCATCTTCAACATACATGCTTGAAACGCCACCTGCGCCATCCTCACCTGTGCGCACCATACAAACATAGGCGTCTGAATATCCGCCACCAGATATAAACGCCTTGGTGCCGTTCAGGGTGTAGCCTTCGTTGGTACGCTCGGCACGGGTTTTAAGGGCCGCGGCGTCTGATCCTGAACCGGGTTCGGTCAAGGCATAGCTAAGAACGGTGTTCATCGCCAAAATGTCGGGCATGATACGGGCCTTCATCTCGTCATTGGCAAAGGTGTCGATCATTTTGGCGCACATGTTGTGAATGGACAGGAACGCGGCAACAGACGGGCAGGCCATGCTGAGGGCTTCAAACACCAGCGTCGCATCCAATCGGCTTAGGCCTGCGCCGCCGCCGTCTTCTGATACGTACAACCCGCCAAATCCCAGTTCACCGATTTGCGGCCACAACTCTTTGGGGATCGTCTCGTCCTTTTCCCATTGGCGGGCATTTGGAGCGATGGCATCTTGGCCAAAGGCATACGCCATATCAAAGATTGCTGTTTGTTCTTCGCTTAGGGCAAAATCCATATCGATCCTCGTGTGGAAAAAGGGGCAGGGACAAGTGGTCTTGAATTGAACATGATTTAAATTCGGATTATTTCACCAATGTTGCAAGCAAAGCATCAATGGTTTTTTCAGGCTGGCCCAACAGTGCAAGCGCCTCGGCCTCGGAATGCTGAACCAAGACCACAACCTCAAACACGTCGGCCCAAGATCGAATGAACATCGCACTCACGTCCTGTGCAAGGGGTGTCGGGGCCACATAAACTACAAGCCATTGTTCACCTGCGCCCCCCAGCTGTTCCGCTTTTGCGGCCTGCAAATTCATGAACCGAACGTAGTCTTTTTCGTAGCCAGTAATATTGGTAAAATCGACAAGTTGCTTTTGGCCCGCTGCATAATCTGGATGGGCCAAATAAGCTTTTGACGCCGCCATCGTATCGTCGATGGCGGCGAAGTCAGAATACCGGACTACGACAAGGCCGCGCTCCGGTATAATGCAAAAATTTACTGTCATATTATTCCATTACAGGGATCGAGAATTCGCCTCCTTCTTTGATGCCTGATGGCCAGCGCGCTGTCACTGTCTTTGTGCGTGTGTAGAATTTAAACGCATCTGGACCGTGTTGGTTCAAATCCCCAAACATGGATTTCTTCCAGCCGCCGAAGGTGTGGTAAGCCAATGGAACAGGAATTGGTACATTGATACCAACCATGCCCACGTTGATGCGATTGGCAAAATCACGGGCCGCGTCGCCGTCACGTGTGTAGATCGCGGTGCCGTTTCCGTATTCGTGGTCCATCGCAATGCCGACAGCTTCTTCATAGGTTTGGGCACGCACACAGGTCAGGACTGGGCCAAAGATTTCGTATTTGTAGATGTCCATGTCTGTCGTGGCTTTGTCGAACAAGTGTGGGCCAACAAAGAAACCGTCTTCATACCCTTGCAATTTGAAATCACGACCATCAACAACCAGTTCAGCGCCTTGATCGATGCCCGTTTGGACAAGGCGTTCGATGTTTGCTTTGGCGGCTGCTGTTACAACAGGCCCGTAATCCACGTCGTTGCCTGATGTATATGGACCAACCTTCAGGCTTTCGATCCGTGGAACCAATTTTGCGATCAAACGATCCGCTGTGTCGTCCCCAACTGGAACGGCAACGGAAATCGCCATGCAGCGTTCGCCGGCGGCACCGTAACCGGCACCAATCAAAGCGTCGGCAGCTTGGTCCATGTCAGCATCTGGCATAATGATCATGTGGTTTTTGGCACCGCCAAAGCACTGAACCCGTTTGCCTTGGGCACAGCCCGTGGAATAGATGTATTCCGCAATTGCCGTTGATCCGACAAAGCCAACGGATTGGATCACATCGTGGTGCAGGATCGCGTCAACGGCTTCTTTGTCGCCGTTCACAACTTGCAGGATGCCTTTTGGTAGGCCAGCTTCTTCCATCAATTCAGCCAACATCAATGGCACAGATGGATCACGCTCGGACGGTTTCAGGATAAACGCGTTGCCACATGCGATGGCAGGCGCAAACATCCACATTGGGATCATGGCTGGGAAGTTGAACGGGGTAATTCCTGCTGTCACACCAAGGGCTTGGCGCATGGAATACATGTCGATGCCCGGGCCTGCGCTGTCAGTGTAATCACCTTTCAGCAACTCAGGTGCACCGATGCAGTATTCCACCACTTCAAGGCCGCGTTGTACGTCGCCTGCGGCGTCAGGCAAGGTTTTGCCGTGTTCGCGGCTTAGTGCTTCGGCCAATTTGTCCATGTTGTCGTTCAACAGGCCAACGAACTTCATCATCACACGAGCGCGACGTTGTGGGTTTGTCGCGGCCCACTTTGGCTGTGCGGCGGCTGCGAATTGAACGGCTTGATCCATTTCGGCGGCAGATGCCAAGGGGCACTTGGCCTGCACTTCGCCTGTTGCAGGGTTCATCACATCTGCAAAACGGCCTGATGTGCCTTTGACGTGTGCGCCATTGATGTAGTGCGTAAGTTCTTGCATGAGGAATCCTTTTGATTGATTTGAAACCACCCTAGTCTTGCAAAAACACATGGGACAGAGGAAAGATATCAAAACAGTTTTGCGTTTTTGCAAAATGAAAGGGACGCGATGTTAGACAATTGGGATGATGTGCGGTTGTTCTTGGCTGTGGCGCGTGAAGGTGGACTTTCGGCGGCTGGCAAGCAGGTGCGTCTGGATCCGGCCACTTTGGGACGGCGCATGGTGCGCTTGGAACAGGCATTGGGCACGGGTTTGTTTGTGAAATCGCCCCAAGGCTATGCGCTGACGGTGGCAGGTGCAGAACTGTTAAGCCGCGCTGAAGACGCAGAAACTGCGATGCGGGTCGCGACCAGCAGCCTGCCTGTTCAAAGTGACAGCCTGACGGGGCAAATGCGCATTGGTGCGCCGGATGGGTGTGCGAACTATATCTTGCCCCAAGTCTGTGCAGCATTGGCTGTTGAACACCCCGATCTGGACATTCAAATTGTCGCGCTTCCCCGTGTGTTCAACCTATCGCGTCGCGAGGCAGATTTGGCGATTGGTGTCAGTGCGCCGACAGCAGGGCGTTTAACTGTGCAGAAAATCACCGATTATCATCTGCATTTGGCAGCGTCAGACGTTTACTTAAAGAACAACGCTGAAATTTTGGAGCGGGCTGATCTGCGGACACACCGCATTGTAGGGTATATCCCTGACATGATCTTTGACCGTGAGTTGGATTATTTGGCAGACATCGGGGTAGGGCGCGTACCACTGGCGTCGAACTCGGTTTCGGTGCAGCTGAATTTACTGCGCAGGGGCGGTGGTGTGGGGGTGGTACATGATTTTGCGCTGCCGTCTGCTCCTGAATTGCGCGTAATCTTAAGGGATCTGATCAGCCTGAAGCGCAGCTTTTATATGATCCGTCACGAAGATGACCGTCAGAACGCCAAACTGGCCCTATTTGCGCAAAGCCTTGCTGATGGCGTGCGTCAAGAGGTGGCACATCTTGAAATGGCCACCTTGACTTGAACCGTCATTGCGGCAAAATTAAAACTCATAACAATGTTGTCATGGGAGCTTTGCGATGCTGGTTCAACAAATTCTAAAGTCTAAACCAAGCGATCTGGTGGTTACTGTCTTACCCGGGACTTTGGTGTCTGAAGCGGCAAAAATACTGGCTGATCGCAAGATTGGGACGGTGGTTATTTCCGCAGATGGTAAAAAAGCGAACGGCATTTTGTCCGAACGTGACATTGTCCGTGAGATTGCAAATCGCGGCGCAACCTGCCTGACTGACACCGTAGATACATATATGACGTCCAAATTGGTGACCTGCTCGCGCAGTGAAAGTGCTGATAATGTTCTGAAAATGATGACCGAAGGGCGGTTTCGCCACATGCCCGTTCTAGAAGACGGCGTTTTGGTTGGCTTGGTCACCATTGGCGACGTGGTCAAAGCGCGTTTAAGCGAGTTGGCGATGGAGAAAAATGCCCTTGAGGGCATGATTATGGGACATTAATCTTAAGGTTGCGTTAACACCTGCTTGCAATCTTTGAACCAAAATGATTGCTTGCACGCAACTTAATTCTGTGACCCTAAATATATGAGGGGGCTGGCCCATGCGCGTTGGACTTTATCCTGGTACCTTCGATCCGATTACTTTGGGTCATCTCGACATTATCCGCCGTGCAAGTGCGCTGGTTGACAGGTTGGTCATCGGCGTTGCTATCAACCGCGACAAAGGGCCGATGTTTTCCTTGGAAGAACGTGTCGCGATGATAGAAGCCGAATGCGCAAAACTTACGGCGCAAACTGGCACAGAAATCGTCGTTCATCCGTTTGAAAACCTGCTGATTGACTGCGCACGAGACGTGAGCGCAGGTTTGATTATCCGTGGCCTGCGGGCTGTGGCGGATTTTGAATATGAATATCAAATGGTTGGTATGAACCGAATTCTTGATAATAGCATCGAGACGGTATTTTTAATGGCCGAAGCGAAACATCAAGCGATCGCGTCCAAGCTGGTGAAAGAGATCGCGCGGCTTGATGGTGACGTCAGCAAGTTCGTGACGCCACTGGTGAATGCCGAGTTAAAGGCGCGTTTGGGTAAATAACCCGGCCCGTTTTTTCATAAAAAAAGCTGCGCAACCGCGCAGCTTTTTGTTTTCGTAAAATTTGGCTTATTCCTGTATTTACAAAAGTTTACCCAACACAGCCGCAACATCCAACATGCGGTTCGAGAAACCCCATTCATTGTCATACCATGTTAAAATCCGAACCATATTGCCGTCTAGAATCTTTGTTTGATCCAAGTGGAACGTGGCAGACGCAGGGTCGTGGTTGAAATCACAGCTGACCATTGGCTGATCTGTGTAGGCCAACACACCCTTAAGGGGGCCATCGGCTGCAGCGCGGATGGCCGCATTGACCTCTTCAATGGTGGTGTCGCGGCTGGCTTCAAATGTTAGATCAACACAAGACACGTTTGGTGTTGGCACGCGGATGGCAACACCGTCCAACTTGCCCGCAAGCTCTGGCAAAACCAGACCTACAGCTTTTGCTGCACCCGTAGACGTAGGGATCATCGACAACGCGGCAGCGCGGGCGCGGTACAGATCTTTGTGCATCGTATCCAGCGTTGGCTGATCGCCTGTATAGCTGTGGATTGTCGTCATAAATCCTTTGTTGATACCGATTGCATCGTTCATAACCTTCACCACAGGGGCAAGGCAATTTGTGGTGCATGATGCGTTGGACACAACGATGTCGTCTTTGGTTAGTAGATCGTGGTTCACGCCATAAACGATTGTTTTATGTGCATCTTTACCAGGTGCTGAAATTAAAACGCGGCTTGATCCGTTATCAAGGTGCGCTTGGCATTGTTCTTTGGACGTAAAAATACCAGTGCATTCCATCACAATATCAACGTCTGCCCATGGCAGGTCCGCTGGGTTGTGGATCGCTGTGGCACGAATTGGGCCACGGCCAACGTCGATACTGTCTTTTGTGGTTGTAACGGTTCCTGGAAAACGCCCGTGCACGGAATCAAAGCGCAGCAGATGCGCGTTGGTTTCAACAGGTCCAAGGTCGTTGATTGCAACAACCTCAAGGTCATCGCGGCCCGATTCTACAAGTGCGCGCAATACGTTACGGCCGATACGGCCAAAGCCATTGATAGCAATCTTGGTGGTCATGGGCGTGTTCCTTTTGAGACTTTGCTTGGCCGTACAAGGCGGCTTCTGAATGTTATCGCTAACATTGTCATTTTAGAACGATTGTCAACCTTGAAACCAAACAAGCGTTATCGCCAAAAGGCGAGCCATTCGATCAGATCAGCAAGCTTTTTACCCAAAAAAAACAGGTGCTCTGTGCCATAAACGAAGATGTCTATGCAGGCCGCACCGAGAAGAAGCAGGCCAAGAATGATAGCAAGTGTGTTTGTCATAATCGCTAAGGCCTTGAAACAAGTGGGGGCAAGACTGATATGCCAGCCTTGCCCCAATCTCGCAAGTGATCTGTGGGTTGGTGTTAACCCAAACGGCCCATCGCAGCGGCCATATCAGCCATGCGCACAGAAAACGCCCATTCATTGTCGTACCATGCCAGTACACGCACCATACGCCCTCCAACCACTTTGGTTTGATCCGGTGCAAAGATTGAACTGTGTTCGGTGTGATTAAAGTCGGTCGAAACCTTCTTTTCCTCGTCATAGGCCATCACGTGTTTCATGGGGCCGGCCGCGGCGGCCGCAACGGCTGCGTTCAATTCTTCCACAGACGTGTCACGCGACGATTGGAACGTCAGATAAATCGCTGATACATTTGGGGTAGGGACGCGCATCGCTGAGCCATCCAATTTGCCCTTCAGGCTTGGCAAGACAAGGCCCAAAGCTTCGGCAGCCCCAGTGGACGTTGGGATCATCGACATGGCAGCCGCGCGTGCGCGGTACAGATCATCATGGCGACGATCCAGCGTTGGCTGATCACCGGTGTAGCTGTGGATTGTGGTCATGATGCCAGATTCAATGCCCACGGCCTCGTCCATAACCTTGGCAAGTGGGGCCAAACAGTTGGTGGTGCAGGAGCCATTGGAAATCATCGTGTCAGACGCGGTCATCAAGTGATCGTTCACACCAAACACGATGGTTTTGTCGACGTTTTTGCCTGGGGCAGACAGCAACACACGTTTGGCACCGCGTTCGATATGTTTCTTAGCCTTTTCACCGTCGTTAAAATTGCCGGTGCATTCCAGAACAACGTCACAACCAGACCAGTCCAACTCGTCCATGCTGTAGGTCGAGAACATCTCGATCTCGCCACGTCCCAGATCAAGGGTGCCATTGCCCACTTTGATGTCATTTGGGAACCGACCATGAATGGAATCGTATTTTAGCAGATGGGCGGCTGTGTCGAGCGGGCCAGTTGCGTTCACTTTAATGACGTTGATGTCTTCGCGTGCAGATTGCGCAATGTGGGAGAGGGTGCAGCGTCCGATGCGTCCAAATCCGTTGATACCTACATTTATCGTCATTATTGTATTCCCCGATACGCACCCTATTCAAACTGTTCTTAGGGGGGGGCGCGCATTTGGGAAAGGGCGGAAGCGTCGCAACTTCATACTGTTAGCGATAATGGTTGCGCTAAACTTGGCGTTGGCGCTAACAGTTTGCTTTGTTTCAGGTCGACCTAAGTGATATCAAAACAAAAAACACCTGAGTGGAGAAACAGCATGAGCGGATTACTGGCACTGTTGGATGATGTGGCCGCAATTGCAAAAGTGGCAGCGGCTTCTGTGGATGATGTGATCGGGCAAGCGGCTAAGGCAGGGGCCAAGGCGGCGGGCGCTGTGATTGATGATGCGGCGGTCACCCCCAAATATGTGCATGGATTTTCCGCAGATCGTGAACTGCCGATCATTTGGCGGATCGCCAAGGGTTCGTTTATCAATAAGCTGGTTTATTTGCTGCCTGCAGGTTTGGCCCTGTCTGCATTTGCGCCTTGGGCAATCAATCCACTGCTGATGATTGGCGGCGCGTACCTGTGTTTCGAAGGCGCTGAAAAGGTTGCCCACGCTGTCGGGATCGGCGGGCATGGCCACAATGACTATCCTTTGGCTGACGCGACGGTTGATGATCCCGCTCATTTGGAAGAAGAAAAGGCGCGCGGCGCAATCAAGACCGACTTTATCCTATCTGCTGAAATCATGACCATCGCTTTGGCCGCTATCCCGCCCAGCAATTTCTGGATGGAGGCGGCAACTTTGGCCACCGTTGCGATTATGATCACGGTCGCAGTCTATGGCGCTGTGGCGCTGATTGTGAAAGCGGATGACTTGGGGCTAATGATGGCCGCAAAGGGACGTCTGTCCGCAACCCGCGCCACGGGGCGGGGTATCGTACAAGCAATGCCAAACCTGCTGCACGGGCTGACGATTGTCGGCACGGCCGCGATGCTTTGGGTCGGGGGATCCATCATCATCCACGGGCTTGAGGTGATGGGATTTGGCTGGCTCAGCCACCACATCCACGACTGGGCCTATGCCATTGGGCACATGGTCCCAGCAGGCATCGCAGGCGCAACCGAATGGTTCGCCAAGGCTGCGATAGATGGCGTATTTGGCGTGGCGTTAGGACTGTGTTTGATCCCCTTGGGCGAGAAAGTCGTGACGCCGCTTTGGCGCAGAGTTTTAGTGCGGTGAGAGGGCAATGGTTTTCGTACGA
>CAJJBH010000042.1 GCA_905182355.1 uncultured Paracoccaceae bacterium
TGAATACGGCATGACAATCTCGCGATGGTGTACTAAAACATGCGGTTAGTGGCTCCGTGGCTCAACTGGACAGAGCAGCCCCCTCCTAAGGGGCAGGTTATTGGTTCGAATCCAATCGGGGTCACCACTAAATGAACCAAAATCACTGGTTCATGGAGAGTTTGATTTTCGCCAAAAAGTTGGGCTTGCAGGTGATGTCATTCGAAGCCGTACAATTCCCGCACGAGCAGTCCACGCAGGGTTCTCATCTCAAGTATCTGAAGCATCCTTCAAATTGCTTCTACAGAATTTATTTCGTCAGCGGTTTTTGCTATTTTGCGCTTCTTCAAGCCAAGTGCTAAGAGTGACCTACTGCGCGACAGACAGCCGCGAGTGTCCGCCTTTCCAGCCCTCATGAACCACGGAACCCAGCCCATAGTCAGATATTGTCTGTGCCAGCTACGTACCGTGTCATCATCAAGGTAAAAAACCGAGGCAATCGCGGCACAGGATTTGCCGTCACCCAGAAGTAAAAGCATATTTGCCCGCCGTGCAACGCCGTGATCTTCGCGCTGATGCTTCACACAGGCCAGAAATTCACGACGGTCTTCGCGAGAAATGAACTGGGACAGATTATAAGCGAAGAAGAATTCATTTAAACTCGAATACCAAAAGCTTCTTAATGACCCGCAAAATGGGGAACTGTTCACATTTTGAACACAATCTAACGCTATGAGTGTAATATAATTTACCACTATGGCTGTGATTGTAGCAACACTTTTTCATTTAAGAGATCACCGATGGGTACTCGTACAGCCTTTATTTCTGAAATTCAGACCCTCCCGTATGACACCCCGGGGGGAAAGGAGTTTTTGGAGATTGCGCTTCTGGCAACTGAAGATCCTGCGGAATACGTCGTATCGTTTTACAGGAGCGATGGAGCGCTACAAAAAAATATTGCTGTAGATGGGGCGGTGGACGGTGAAGTCAGGCTTGACGCGGCAATCGTAATTGCCACACCCGATCCAAGAAATTCTGATTACACAATCTATAAAATCTTCCCGCAGAGTTACTTCTTATTCACTGTGGGCGGCAACCTTTCACGGGGCGAAGCAAACGCCGTTTCCTTGACCAACACCTCAACAAATGAGGTCGTCGACGCGTATAGGGCCGGGACCAGTTGGAGCGTGTTAAAAGAAGGGGCCGGCTCAGGCGCTACAGCAACAGGTATCGGCTCCCAAACCACGGCATCAGAGGCTCCGCAAGGCTATACATATCAATGAGACGAGACTGGTGCTGCCTTCTTGCGAGAGCATACCGCCGACACCATGGTCTTATGTTTCGACGGACGCACACGAATAGAAACGCCTAAAGGCTCTTATGCTGTCCAAGATCTGACGATCGGGGATCTTGTCGCAACACTCGATCATGGAATGCAGCCGATCAAATGGATCCATAAAACAATTGTCTCAAGAGATCATCTGACCAAGCATCCCAATGCCTGCCCGATTCTTATCAAAAAGGGCAGTTTGGGCGTTGGTCATCCAAAAACGGACTTAGTCGTTTCACCGCAACACCGCGTTTTGCTGCGCTCCACTATATGTGAGCGCATGTTTGGCTGCGCAGAGGTTCTCATCAGAGCCAAGGCGCTGGTTGGCTGGGACGGGGTATCGGTGCAAGCCCCGCGTGACGATCTGACATATGTCCATATTCTACTTGAACGTCACGAGCTTGTCTTTGCGAACGGCCATCCATGTGAGACCCTGTTCCCCGGTGAGATTGTGTTTGAGGCCTGCGATGGAAGGGATAGGGCAAGGTTGGAGGCCATCATCGACGGCCTGGAACAAAAGGGTGTGCGGATCGAGATGGCACGCCCCCCCGTCTCGACAAAGACAACAGACCGGCTCTTGCAGCGCCATGAACAAAACAAAAAGCAACTATTTGCGTAAGCACGAGTCAGAGGCCGATAAAGAGGCTGACGGATTTTTGCGGCCTATCCACTGAATCGGTTACGCGACAAAGCGATCTGTCTTGCCCAGCTCGAAGATGCCATGAAGGGGATCGAACCAGAGGATTTGCTTCAGGCGGTTCAATCCTACACCACCGACAGTACAGGTTTCACCCCCGCCAAAAAATGCCACTTATGTCTTAATGGAATACCCTAATTTGGATGAAGGCGAAGTAGTGTGGCATCCGCAATTAGTAAAATGTCAGCTTGCGTGATCTGGCCCCAAAGGCAGCTCTACACATCACTCACCAACCTCAATCAATCTTAGCTCCTGCTTTTCCATGACACCCTTAAAACCCAAACAAACAATGCCATCAGTAAATTTACCCTTCGCAATCGAAACCTCCCATCGGTTCCCGACCACTTGAACCAGCTTTTTTTCACCCGATAACGAGGTTACAAACCCCTTAGCACGAATAAGGCCAAGCTGATCACTGGCCAGTTTTTCGGCAAGCTTTTCAGCATCAACGGGGTTGGGAAATTGGATTACTGTTCGCTCTAGATCATTTGTTGTATGGACAGGGCCAACGCTTGGTTTCCTTTCTAGAAAGCTATCCAAAATTATTTCAGGTGAAACGTTGCCATGCGTGGCCTCAACCAGACCAACTCCTGCGTTTTCCTGATCCAGCCAGTCTTTTGTTTTGTTCAAGCTTTCACGATCAACTAAATCAGCCTTGTTCAGCACAACAATATTGGCGTCTGCCAACTGCCTTAATACTGTGTCGCCCATGTATTTGTCGTTCGCGCTGCGCTGCAATGTTTCTGCGTCAGCCAGAATAATAATCCCATCGACGCGGAACCCATCTAACAAAGAAATTGATCCTACAATCGCACTTGGAATCGCTACGCCAGAGGATTCGATTAACAAATGATCCGGCCTTGGGTCAAGTTTGGCCAAATCCATCATTGCCCCAGTCAAATCGCTACCGAATGAACAACAAACACACCCCCCCGCAATCGAGATTATATCATCATCCTCAGCCTCAATAAGGTCTTCATCGATGGCAAGCTCGCCAAATTCGTTCACCAAAACAGCCAACCGCAAACCATTTGCATTTCGCAGCAAGTGGTTCACCAAGGTTGTCTTGCCGGAACCTAAATAACCACCAATCACTGTGACTGGTAACGGGTCACTCACAATTTTGCTGCCGAAAAGATACGGCCACCTTGCACGGTTCCCCAAACCCGAACGTCTTTCAATTTGTCACCGCCACATTCGGTTGGATCGTCTTCAAGCACAGCAAAGTCGGCTTTTTTCCCAACTTCGATTGACCCGATTTCATCATCCAAATGCAGTGTATATGCCGCGCCCAATGTGATCGCAAAAAGGGCAGCTTCAACATCAATTTTCTCATGCTCACCCTGTGTTCTTCCAGAGGCCGTAAGCCGATTGACCGCACACCACGCCGTAAATAGCGGGCCTAGCGGTGTGACGGGTGCATCCGAATGGATTGCCATCGGAACACCTGTTTCAAGGGCGGTGCGGCAGGCATTCATTCGCAATGCACGTTCTGGCCCAACGGTCAGGCGATAATGTTCGTCACCCCAATAGAAATGGTGATTGGCAAAAAGATTGACGCACATGTTCAACTCTTTCATCCGTCGAAATTGTGCAGCATCCGCCAACTGGCAGTGCTGCAAAGTAAATCTGTGATTGGGGCTGGGTACGTCACGCAAGGCCGGACCCAGCGTATCAAGCACCATTTCTGTCGCCTCGTCCCCGTTGGTATGCGTGTGCACCTGAATGCCGGCAGCCAACGCCAGCCGATAAAGTTCTGCCAGTTGTTCAGGCGCGGTGTACCACAACCCGTTTGGTGCGCCATTGTGATAGCCAGGCCAACGCATACGAGCAGAGAACCCTTGGATTGATCCATCAGCCACCGCTTTAATCCGACCCAGACGCAACCGATCCGTTGTGCGTTCTTTTAGGGCGCTCACCTTTTCCACAGTTTCTTTCGGTGTTGCTCCCATAAAAAATTGTAATGGAACCACACGCGCGGGATAACTTTCTTCACTTGTAACGCGCAGCATTGCGTCAACACCGTCATCCTCAAGCCGTGCAGCGAGATCAGTAATCGTGGTGACACCAGTGCGCACACAAAGCTTGGCAAAGTCACGCAAGCCTTGCTCATCGCTGTCAGTAAGCGACCGATTAAACCCAACGTGCACACCAACAGGCGTCATAGTTTCAGGCCCGAACAGCTCACCTGTCGGATAACCATCATCCCCCAGTGGAACACCCGAATGATTGATACCAGTTTTCATCATGCCAGCCAGATCAAGGGCTTTGGTGTTCACGTTCAAAATATGCCCGGAAGCATGTAGGACACCAATTGGGCGTGTCGAGGATACCTTGTCCAAATCCGCCCGCGAAACCCGCGTGTTGTCCATATAGATTGGATCCAACGACCAGCCCGAAAGTGGCGCATCTGGGTCTTCGAGCTTAACTTCGGCTTCCTTTAAACGATCTAATAGTTTCTCAATCGTCTGCACTCCTGTCCAGACTTTTCCATTGGGGTCAGCACGATCAAAATACCCACAATAGACATACCGCCAAAGCGTGCCTTCCATTGTGTGTGCGTGCCCTTCGACCAAACCTGGCATTAGAACTTTGTCAGCGAATGTCTCATCCAGCTTATAGTCACCCCATGTCTCAAGTTCAGACAAATCACCCGCCGCAAGGATTTTACCATCTCGTACTGCAACATGGGTGACGATTGGTCGGTTTGGGTTCATCGTAATGATCTTACGAGCAGAATAAATTGTAGTGTCGACCATGGGACGCATCCTTTTTAGGTGGCTCAAATAACTTGAAGCTTTCGCGAGTTACCATCATCATAGGGTGCTTTCTTTCATGCGGAAAATAGTTTTTATTGCTGACTAATCCCTATTTAATGCTGGAAGTGCCCAATGAATTTCACCCTGAAGCAACTGCGATATGTTGAAGCAACTGGTCGGTTAGGGTCAATTGCAAACGCTGCAACAGAATTGAACATCTCACAATCCTCGATCACTGCCGCAATAGGCTCGCTCGAAAATCAATTGGGGTTTGATCTATTTGTGCGCACACCTTCCAAAGGTATCAGTGTCACAGCGGCAGGCCGTGAAACCCTAAACCTTATCCGTAACTTCATTGTGCAAAGCCGCCACTTTGAGGCAGAAATACAAGCTGTGGGCGGCGATACAACCGGGTCAATTTGCATCTCTTGCTACGCAACAGCAGCACCGTCCTTTTTGCCGCCCATCCTCAAGAATTTTAAGTCATTTTACCCCGATACAACAATCAAATTTTTAGAGGGCGACATGGAGGCCACCCTACTTCACCTAAAAAACGGCGAAGCTGATTTGGCGTTCACTTACAAGGACGTGCTGGAAGATCGTCAAAATTTTACACCACTTTTTGGCGTGCCGCCCTATGCACTGCTGGCCACCGACGACCCCTTGGCAAAAGAAACTTCAGTTTATTTGGCTGATCTTGCAGATCAACCTATGATCATGTTGGACCTTCCACGGACCAAAGAATATTTTATGGGAATTTTTGAACACCTTGGCCTAAAACCGAACCTTATCCACTCCACCCACTCAGTAGAAATTGTGCGCGCGCTGGTGTCGGGTGGACACGGGTATTCCCTACTTAACATTTGCCCCCCTGATTATCGCAGTGATGACACACGTTTTCGCGCCATACCAATCCGCGAAAATTTGATAGCCCCCGTTTTTGGAATCGTAACCCTTGCCGATACACGACAGCCAGGCATCGTAAACGCCTTTATTGAGCAGTGTATTGATTTGCGAAATACAGGTATCTTTGACGATATCATCGTTAAGTGACTCGAACCTTTCATCTATAAAATAGCGCATAGAACCGTATTAAAACTGTTTTGTGCAGGAAGATTGATAGACTAGTCTTATTCTATAAGTAGATCAAAAATCGAAATCCTAGGAGAACCTAATGAATAAGCTCGTCAAAGGCTTGGCGATGGCGACAGCGCTTACTGCGTCGTTTGCCACACTGACCAAAGCCGAAGAACCCACACGAGGCGGTACATTGATCACCGTTCTGGGGACAAATGTCCGTAATTTAAACTCTGCAGTGCAATCTGGTATCGTCACTGGCTTTCCAGGTGCACAACTGTTTGCGTCACCGTTGCGCTATGATGAAAACTGGGAACCGCAGCCCTATTTGGCTGAAACGTGGGAAGTGTCCGAAGATGGTTTGACCGTCACGCTGAACCTTGTGAAGAACGCAAAGTTCCACGATGGGACGCCGCTAACATCCGAGGATGTTGCTTTTTCTGTTGAGGTGATCAAAGCAAACCACCCATTCAAAGCGATGTTTGCGCCTGTGGAAAGCGTCGATACCCCTGACGCGCACACGGCAGTTTTGAACCTATCCAAACCGCACCCTGCGTTGATGTTGGCCATGTCTGGTCAGTTGATGTCGATCATTCCGAAACACATTTATGGTGACGGCGAAATCAAAGATGTGAAGACTCATCCACGCAACAACGAAAATGTTGTGGGTTCTGGTCCGTTCAAATTGACCGAATTCAAAAATGGCGAACACGTTATTTTGGAACGCTTCGACGACTTCTTCATCGAAGGACGTCCGTATCTTGATAAGATCGTTATGCGCATCATCACTGATCCCGCCGCACGTGCGATTGCCTATGAGAACGGTGAAATCCACATGGGGGCATTTGAATCGCTTCCGCGTATCATCAACCGTTTGAAAAAAGTCGATAGCCTGACAGTAACGTCTGATGGCTACGGCGCGATTGGCCCCGTTGATTGGTTGGCAATGAACACGACCAAAGGCCCGTTGTCCGATGTGCGTGTGCGTAAAGCGATTGCCTATGCTGTTGATAAAAACTTTATCCACAAGGCTTTGATGCAGGGGACAGCTTCAGACTCCACATCAGGTATCCACCCAGACAGCCCGTTTTATGCTGCACAAGAAGGCTATGATGTTGATTTAGAAAAATCAGCAACATTGCTGGACGAAGCAGGATTTCCTGTCAAAGACGGCAAGCGCATGACCCTAACAATCGACTTTGGCTGGCCTGGTGTAAAACCGCAGGTTGAATACGTCAAAGCAGCGTTGAAAAAAGTGAACATCGACGTTCAAGTTCGTGCCTCTGCTGACTTCCCAACGTGGGCTAAAAAGATGGGCACGATGGACTTTGATATGTCTTGGGACACTGTGTTCAACTGGGGTGATCCTGTGATCGGTGTTCACCGCACATACGACAGCACAAACATCGCCAAAGGCGTTTGGTCTAACACGCAAGGCTATTCCAACGCGCGTGTGGACGAGTTGATGGCAATGGCCGCTGTTGAAACTGACGGTGACAAGCGCAAATCTTTGTACGCAGAATTCCAACAGATCATTGCGGATGAGTTGCCTGTTTATCACACCAATACAGTGCCTTATCACACCGTCTACAACGATAAGGTTGGCAACCCGCCACTTGGCATCTGGGGCTCATCTACGCCCATCGATATGACTTACCTGAAAAAGTAATTCTTTCTTCATTTGTGGGGCGAACCACTGTTGGTTTGCCCCACAACCTTTTTCTGATCAAAAGAAGATTAATCCGTGGCAAACCTTCAATCCCTTATCATGCGCATCATCTACGCCATCATCCTACTCATGGCTGTATTGGTTTTGAATTTCTCGATGATGCATTTAGCACCGGGCGATGTCGCGGACACGATCAGCCAATCCATGGGCGGCGCAGATCAGGAAATATTAGACCAGATCCGGGCCGACTACGGCTTGGACCAACCGTTCCTTGTGCAACTGGGCCGTTATATGGGCAACGTGCTACGCTTTGATCTTGGGTATTCGTTTTTTTACAACACACCTGTGACGCAACTAATTTTGCAACGATTGCCCGCCACCTTGTTATTGGTGTTCACGGCTCAAATTCTGGCGCTGTTCATCGGCGTCATCTTAGGCGTCATCTCGGCCCGCAAACCCAATGGGATCGCCAGCCACTTCGTTACTATTTTGGCGTTGTTTGGTTACTCTGCTCCTGTGTTTTGGACCGGTATTTTGCTGTTAATTAGCTTCTCCCTAAAAATCCAAATCTTCCCAGTCGCAGGCATGCAAGACGTCACGATCGAAGGCGGCTTTTGGGTCCATTTCCTTGATGTGGCCCGCCACCTTGTGCTGCCCGTAATCACGCTTGGTTCGATCTTTCTGGCGCTTTATTCCCGACTGTCACGCGCCACGATGATGGAAGTTCTGGGTTCAGATTATGTCCGCACAGCCAAAGCCAAAGGGCTTTCCGAACGCGAAGTCGTTTACAAACATGCGCTAAAAAATTCGCTGTCGCCTGTGATTACTTTGGCGGGACTACAGTTCTCTGCTGTGATCTCTGGCGCGGTACTGGTCGAAGCCGTGTTCAGCTGGCCCGGACTTGGGACGTTGGCGTTCCAGTCAATCATCGCACGCGACACACCTACGATCCTGGGCATCTTATTTTTCTCCGCCCTTGTCGTGATTGTTGGAAACCTTTTAACAGACCTCGCCCTGCGCTTCGTTGATCCCCGCGTAGGGAGCAAAGGATGAGCATGCCTCCCGTTATCCAAACAGAAGAAATCGCCACTGCCCGCCATCCAATGGCTGAAGCATGGGAAATGTTCCGTGGCAATCACGCGGCAATGGTGGCGCTGGTTGTGCTGACGTTGATCATGATCATCGCCGCGATTGGCCCCTATGTCTATCCTACGGATCCATTTGATATGGTCTGGGCACCTTTTTCCCCCCCCGGTGTTGACGGCTTTATCCTTGGAACCGATTACTTGGGACGCGACCTGATGGCTGCGATCATCCACGGCGCACGGGTGTCAATTGTAATTGGCCTGGCTGCCGCATTTATGTCTGTCTTTATCGGCGTCACAGTGGGGGCATTAGCAGGGTTTTATCGCGGATGGGTCGAAGAGTTGCTGATGCGGGTCACCGAGTTTTTTCAAGTCCTGCCAACCTTGTTGTTTTCAATGGTCATCGTGGCACTATTCGGTGCCTCCCTCCCCATGATTACTTTCGCAATTGGTATCGTAAGCTGGACTGCAGTAGCGCGGATTACCCGATCTGAGTTCCTGCGTATCCGCGAGCTTGAGTATGTGACCGCGTCGCGTGCTTCAGGGGCCACAAATGCCAAATTAATGTTCCAAATTATTCTACCTAACGCTTTACCGCCAATCATTGTACAAGCGGCCTTGATGGTAGGCTCGGCAATCCTGTTCGAAGCGGGTCTATCTTTCCTTGGCCTTACCGATCCAAACGTTGTGTCATGGGGCCAGGTCATCGGGTCAAACCGCCAATATATCTTAGACGCCAGTTATACCGTAACCGTCCCCGGCATCGCGATTTTTGTAACCGTCCTTGCCATATCACTGGTGGGCGACGGATTGAATGACGCATTAAATCCAAAATTGAGACAGCGATGATCCAACCTCTCCTTAAAGTCCAAAACCTACGGATCGAATTAACCACACGTGACGGGATTGCGCCTGTTATTGACGATCTTTCCTTTGATCTGGGTGCTGGCGAAAGCATCAGCTTTGTGGGTGAATCGGGTTGTGGGAAATCCATGACCGCATTGGGGATCATGGGGTTATTACCCGAAAAGATCGGGCGCATTGCGTCAGGTTCCATCAACTTTAACGGTGAAGAGTTGACCACCGTC
This sequence comes from uncultured Paracoccaceae bacterium, assembly GCA_905182355.1. Classification (GTDB taxonomy): domain Bacteria; phylum Pseudomonadota; class Alphaproteobacteria; order Rhodobacterales; family Rhodobacteraceae; genus Ascidiaceihabitans. The sequence goes on from CAJJBH010000042.1 coordinate 9,685, forward strand.
AGCCAGAAAAGGCTGCGTGCCATTCGCGGCAATGACATCTCGATGATCTTCCAAGAACCTATGACTTCGTTAAATCCCGTTTACACTGTGGGCGAACAAATCGCAGAAGTTTTACGTGCGCATCAGGGCCTTAGCAAGGCGGCGGCATGGAACAGCGCGATCGAGCTGCTAGACGCGGTCCGCATTCCAAACGCCAAACGCAGGGTGTCCGATTATCCATTCCAAATGTCTGGCGGGCAGCGCCAACGTGTCATGATCGCGATGGCACTGGCCTGCAAGCCGAAGATCCTGATCGCGGACGAGCCGACGACGGCGTTGGATGTAACTGTGCAGGCCCAAATCTTTGATTTGCTCAACGACCTTAAGCGCCAAACAGGAACTGCAATTATACTGATCACGCACGACATGGGTGCGGTTGCGGAAATGGCTGAACGCATGATTGTGATGTACGCTGGGCGCGGTGCCGAACAAGGGCCCGTTGATCAGATCATCGACCATCCACGTCACCCCTACACTAAGGGGCTGATATCGTGCGTGCCACATATCGTAGCTGACTTGACGAACGAACGGAATGATTTGACTGAGGTGGCAGGCATTGTGCCGCCCCTTCGAGAATTCGGCCAAGACCGCTGCCTGTTTGCTTCACGCTGTTCGATGGTTAGTCAACAATGCCTAGATAAACGGCCGCCAGAGATGAAATTCGAAGCAGGGCAAAGCTCGGCCTGCTGGCACGCGGAGGCAGTGTGATGAACTATAACATTGATAACAAACCACTGCTGGACGTGCAAAGTCTGACCGTGCGCTTCACAGTCAAACGCGGTGGGTTCTTTAGCGAAGCCAAACACCTTTATGCAGTCGACGATATCTCGTTCCAGATAAAACGTGGTGAAACGCTCGCGATTGTCGGCGAAAGTGGGTCGGGCAAAACCACTGCTGCACTGGCTGTCGCCCAATTGGTTAAAGCATACAAAGGCCGCGTTGATTTGGATGGTACGGACTTTCTAACGCTCAAGGACGAAGCCCTGCGTTTGGCACGTTCTAAAATGCAGTTCATCTTTCAAGACCCCTATTCCAGCTTAAATCCACGCGTCCGCGCTGAAAAAATTGTACGCGAACCTCTAGATAACTTAGGTGCCGTTCGGGACGAAGAACGCCAAGCCATCGTCGATAAGCTGTTCGAAGCTGTCGGCCTACATCCTGAACAACAACGTTTGTTCCCGCATCAATTTTCTGGCGGCCAACGCCAACGGATCGGGATTGCGCGTGCACTTGCAACCCAGCCCGACCTGATTATTTGTGACGAACCAGTGTCCGCATTGGACGTCGCGGTTCAAGCTCAAATCCTGAATCTGTTGCGCAAATTGCAGGCCGACTTTGGGCTAACATTCCTTTTCATCAGCCACGACTTGGGTGTCGTGCAGCACATGTGTGATAGCATCGCAGTCATGTATATGGGTAAGATCGTTGAATACGCGGACCGCTTGTCGCTTTTCAACAACCCGCTGCATCCATACACCAAGGCGCTATTATCAGCAGTTCCAACGGTCGATAAAAAGCGGCGTGCCGAAACCAAACGCATCCTCATCCCTGGCGACCCACCTGATCCACTGGACCTGCCCAAAGGGTGTCGCTTTGCAAATCGATGCCCTGTTGCCCAAGATCGGTGCAAATCGGAACAGCCAATTCTTAGAGAGTTGAAGTCAGGTCATAAAGTCGCCTGCCATCTTGTTGATGAAAATGAAGTGTCTCCACTTTGACGACATATCATTAGTTGCGGTTACAGCCCCCTATTTCAGCACCATTTCGTTTTTCCAAGGTGGATTAGCGCCTGGCCTTGAGACGGTTATTGCCGCGACTTTTGCTCCATACTCAAGCGCGCGTTTCATCTCAGGCTTGCTGATGCCTTGAAGGGTTTTCTTCTCCAAAAGGCCGTTTTCGGACAGGCTGGCCAAAAATCCTGCGTTGAATGTGTCCCCTGCCCCGACAGTGTCCGCGACTGTGACCTTTGGGACCGGCACGTCGACGACCATATCATCGCCAAACAATGCACTGGCCCCTTCACTGCCCCGCGTCAACACAACCACTGTTGGCCCTTTTTCACACAGCGCATTTACTTTTTCAATTTGTGTTAGCGGACCAGGAACAATCCAATCCAAGTCTTCATCAGATACTTTGAGGATATCAACACACCCGATCAATTGAACGAGACGCGCGCGATAACGTGCTTCATTCGTGATAAAGTTAGCCCGTATATTCGGGTCAGCGACGATCACCCGTTTCTTGGATTCTCTCAGTGCAAGCGCAAGATAGAAATCGGCAGCAGGCTCGTTTATAAGGCTGATACCGCCAAAATACAGTGCCTGTGTAGCCTCTGGAACCGTGGGTAAATCCTGAGGGTCCAACATACGCCCCGCCGTATTTTCGTCGTAGAAGACATAGCTGGCTTGTCCGTTATTCAATTCGACAAAAGCCAAAGTTGTGGGACGATCAGAGCGAATAACAAGGTCTGTAACCACGTTGCTATTGTGCAATTCACCCAGCAGAATTTTCCCGAACAAATCTGTCGAGACACCCGATAGAAACTGCGCCTGGACGCCAAGACGACCAAGCGCAATTGCAGTGTTAAAAACCGCGCCGCCTGCGTGCGGCTTAAGGCTTTGCCCGCCCTCTAGATCCGTGATTGGGATCATATCAATTAACGCTTCGCCGCAACACACGATCATATCACTGCCATTTCTAAGGTCACACCAAGGTGCTGCCTGTCTTACTTGCGCAAGCCACTTTCGATGTCAAAATAGTGAGCAAGTTCAGGTTTGATCGTGAAGCCGATCATACCGCCTTTTTCAGCAGCAGGTGGTTTTTCAGTCTTCGCAATAAACTCAACACCATTTGCAGAGACAAGATGCACAAGCGCGTATTCGCCAAGGTTTTCGACCAACTCAAGACGTCCCTCAACCACGGCATTTGCGGCGTCAGTCACCACCATATGTTCAGGGCGCAGACCAACGTGTTCAGTTGCAGAAACCTGCTTGCCAAGGGCATTGGACGCATTTGCTGACAGGTCATCCGCGGAAAAGAAATTCATCTTCGGGCTGCCGATAAATTGTGCCACAAATGCGTTTGCTGGCCGCTCATAAAGCTCAATTGGTGATCCGACCTGTTCGATACGACCATCACGCAGCACCACAATCTTGTCGGCCAGCGTCATCGCTTCGACTTGGTCGTGGGTCACGTAGATCATGGTCGTTTTCAGGCGTTCATGAAGACGTGCAATTTCCAGACGGGTCTGAACACGCAAGGCGGCATCAAGGTTCGACAAAGGTTCGTCGAACAAGAACACCTCAGGGTCACGCACAATCGCACGGCCAATGGCCACACGCTGACGTTGACCACCTGACAAGTTGCGCGGACTGCGGTCCAAGTAATCTGTGATTTGCAAAATCTCGGCAGCAGCACTCACACGGCGTTCAATTTCTTTGGGATCGGTTTTTGCCTGTTTCAGGCCAAACGCCATATTTTTATAGACTGTCATGTGTGGGTAAAGCGCATAGGATTGGAACACCATCGCGACACCACGCTTAGACGCGGCGACATCATTCACAACTTGGTCGCCAATCGAGACAGTCCCGTCCGAGATCTCCTCAAGCCCCGCAATCATGCGCAGCAATGTCGACTTACCACAGCCTGACGGGCCGACAAACACAACAAATTCACCGTCTTCAATATCAAGATCAACGCCGTGCATAACCTGCGTTTCACCATAACGTTTCTTCACATCGCGTAGCGTTAGACCGGACATTTGATCTCCAATTCTTTTATTTCGCGCCGTAGGGTTTCTACGAATTCAGGATAGGTTTCTGGCAGGTCGCCCCAAAGCTGACGATTGGTTAAGAATGCCTCTGTGCCAAGCAGCGCCTTAAGGTCGTCCCAGCTGGGTTCGACATATTTGAACGGGATTTTTCCAGCATCGACTTGGCGGGCAAAAACATCCCAGCTCGCGATGCTGCGGATGGCAAACACGGGGAAAATCCCCTGCTTAAAACACCCTTCAAGCGTTGGACGAATAAAAATCGGAAACTTCGCCATGCCATCCGCGCAAATCCGCGCGATAGTGTCGCCAATCGCAACATTAGCAAAACGCCGTGCGATATCAGCCAGGTAGTCCTCTTTCGAGAACGGCAGATCGATTGTGATGGCAGGCAAGACTTCTTTGGTTTGGAAGCTTTGAAAATGCGCATTCAGATGTGGCACCCGCATGGCCGCATCAAAGGTTTCAATACCCTCAAGGGCAGCCATGTAAGTTAACGCAGTGTGGCCACCGTTCAGCACCCTGATTTTGGTTTCCTCATAAGGATCAACATCGGGCGTGACGATAACGCCAGCTTGCGCCAAGTCAGGCATCTCTGCAGCAGCGCTGTCTTGTAGGACCCATTGGATAAAGTCCTCGGCCATAACAGGCGACGTCACCTTTTGGCCGATAAGCGCTGACAATTCAGTGCCAAGTTCGGCCGGGCTGCGCGGTGTGATCCGGTCGACCATCGAACATGGGAACGCCACGTTCGCATCAACCCAACTTGCCAATTCTTGATCGCCACACGCCTCCAAATAGGCACGTAGGTTGCGGCGTAACATCTTGCCGTTTTGGCGGATGTTGTCGCAACACGCTATGGTCAAAGCGGCACCGTTGTTTGCAACGCGCTTGCCAAGTGCAGCCCGCAAATAGCCATAAACGCTTTGCGGCTTGCCACCCGAAACTTCGGCAGAAATGGTCGCATCTGCCACATTAAGATCGCCATTCGGATCGGTGTAATAGCCGCTTTCTGTGACGGTAATCGTAACCAAATGCACAGAGTCTTGCGACAGCACAGCCTCGCTGATGGCTGTATCCGCACTCCAATCC
>CAJJBH010000043.1 GCA_905182355.1 uncultured Paracoccaceae bacterium
GCAGCATCTGGCATTAGCGATCTTTTTCCAGACCTGCACAACCTAACACTGGACTGCAAATTTTCAGATTGCAGCCATACCGTCGAACCCGGTTGTGCGATTTTGGCGGCGGTTAAGGCCGGCGATATTGATACAGATCGCTTGGCCCGTTGGGCGAAATTGGCGACTGAAGAACAGGTAAATTCGGATGCATTGGCGCAGCGTAAATTCAAAGACAAGAAGTTGAGCAAGACCATAAATAGCATTAAGAAGAAAAACCGGAAGTAAGAGAGCTACCCTTGCTTACGCGACACTGCAAATCCACGGCGCAGCGCCATGCTGGCCTCGACCGAGGCAAGCACTGCGACAAGAACCAGCAAAGGTGTTGTACCGACATCAACGATGAACCAGCCTGCAACAAGCGGGAAGCCGAAGACCCCAACAAAATAGGAAAGCGCGAAAAGCTGTAAAGTCTGTGGTTCTAAATGCTCTTCTGAATCGTTTGCCGCCATTGCGACAAGGATCGGATACGAAACCCCGTAGCCCAATCCAAACGATATCGCGACCAAATTATACAACATAGAGTTGTCACCCGAAAAGATAAACAAAACCACGCTACCACACATCAAGAACTGCAAGGTAGAGATCACCAAATACGGGCTCTTCCCGCCTCTGAATTTCACGAGCACCAATCGAAACCCAACAACCGTGATCGTGTAAATCAAAAAGAAGCTTGCATAGTTCAGCCCCCTTTTATCTGCAAATACAGTCTGAAAATTGTTCAGGCCCGCGTAAACGCTTGCACCGATAAAAACCATAATGACAGGCAGAAGCGCACGCGATTTCAGCACTTCGGAAATCGAAGCAACCGTCATCCGTGATGATGCCTCAGGTGCCGGATTAAGCGCGTGAATTTTGATCGGGGTGTTCAGAACAAAGAAAAGGCCCGAACTGATGAGGCACAAAACGGAGGTAACGAAAAACGGTATTCGAACGGAAAAGCCCCATGTCTCTAGGATGTAGGCAAGAACAGGGGCCAGACCAAATCCCGCCATCACGAAGATCGACAACAGAGCAAAGAATTGCACACGTTCAGCGGGCTTCACCAGTCGGGTCAAGACAATCGGGCTAAGCGAATATGTCAGGGCCCAACCAAATCCAAACAAAACGCTGGCATAGATAAGCGCCACACTAACCGCATTAAGGGACCCGAAAAGAAACAACGACACTGCAATCGCCAGACAAGCAACGCCAAGAGTTCGAAGACGTCCAAGAAGATCGGAAAGATGTCCCGAGAAATAGACAGTGATCACAGTAGTGATCGTTGTCAGCAACAACATCGTGCCAACAACTTTCTCATCTGCGCCAAAACTGTCGAAAAGGCGCGGTAGCATAAACGTCAAGCCATATGCACCAGATTGAAGGAAGACCGCCGTGAAAAAAAGAGTGAGCGTGAGGGCGCGTGACATGTCTTACCTGACCTAGTTTCCATTTGGACCCTCAGCCTTGTTGGCACCTTTGGCAACGCCTTTTGTGAGGCTTGCCGTATGTAAAGTATTTGACGCGCTTAGGGTTTGACGGACACCCTAAAAGCAAAAAGCCCCGCCAAATCGGCAGGGCTTTTTAAATCTTCTCACAAACAATGACGCTTACGCAGCCAATGCTTCCTGTGCTTGGGCAACAATTGTGCCAAACGCTTCGGGTTCGTGAACAGCTAGGTCAGCCAAAACCTTACGGTCGACTTCGATGCCGGCCAAGTTCAGGCCATTGATGAAGCGTGAATACGTCAACGCTGCGTCATGTGAACGAACTGCCGCGTTGATCCGCTGAATCCACAATGCGCGGAAGTTGCGTTTGCGATTGTGACGGTCACGGGTTGCATATTGATTTGCTTTGTCGACCGCTTGGCGTGCGACTTTAAAAGTACTCTTGCGGCGGCCATAATAACCTTTGGCTGCTTTGATTACTTTCTTGTGACGGGCGTGGGTGACTACGCCACCTTTAACTCTGGACATATCTTATTCCTTCTGGCTTAGCCGGCGTAGGGCATAAAGCCCTTGATGATCTTGGCGTCTGGCGCGGACAATTCTGTCGTGCCACGTGCGTTGCGCAGGAACTTGTTGCTGCGTTTGATCATGCCGTGTTGCTTACCAGCTTGGCCTCCAATGACCTTACCGGTCGCTGAAATCTTAAAGCGCTTTTTGCAGCTTGATTTCGTCTTCATCTTAGGCATTTCCGTCTCCTTCGTATTGAGTTCGGTAATTGCGCGACTCGGCATGCCATATAGCCGGACGCGCGGAACGAAATTGGTATTTAGGCGTACTAAATGTTTAGGGCAAGCAGAAATGAAGGATCTCAGGTAAAAACCGCTTGAATTTCAACATTTACGTCACAATAACAGCGACCCGCCAAACCCTATGGAATATAATCTGCAGCTACGCGAATAAATGCGTTGGGCACGTCTTCCAATGTGTACCCCCCCGGTTTGGTTTGGATCGCATACAAAACCAAAGCACCCGCGATAAGAATCGTGATCGCTGACGCGCGCGGTGCACGACGATCACTAAACGCCGACAGGATCGAAGGGATAGAGAAAGCAGCGATAACAATGCCCAAAACCAAAGCCAAATCAGTAGTCATTACAAATTACTCCTTAACACCAAATTCAGTTTACTCTGGATCAGTGTTGAAAATCAAACGCTCGTCGCAGGGTGCAACTCTAAGGATATTTGTGCTTCCCGTGACGTTGAACGGTACACCAGCTGTTACAACAATCAGATCTGTTTCTGTGGCAAGTCCTTCAGCACGCGCCGCACTGGCGGCGCTTACAACCGCCCCCTTAAAGCGGTCCATTTTGCCTGTAATCACACAGTTGGTCCCCCAACTTAGTGCCAATCGTCTTGCGGTATTCACCAGCGGAGTCATGGCAATAATCGGCACCCGCGGACGTTCACGTGCGGTCAGCAGTGCGGTTGTACCACTTTGAGTAAAGCAACAGATCGCCTTAATCTCAGTTGTTTCAGCAATTTCGCGCGCCGCCGAAACGATGCCTGCCGCGATTGAGTGATTTTCAACCACGCGGCTTGCCTCGATAATCTCACGATACGTCGGGTCTTGTTCAACTTCGCGGGCTACGTTGTCCATCGTCTGAACCGCTTCAATCGGGAAACTACCCGCAGCACTTTCGGCGCTCAGCATAACAGCATCCGCACCTTCATAAATCGCAGTCGCAACGTCGGACACTTCGGCACGTGTTGGCATTGGGCTGTCGATCATGCTTTCCAGCATCTGAGTCGCAACAATTACCGGCTTTGCAGCCGCACGGCATTTGCGCACCAACCGCTTTTGAATTGGCGGTACGTTTTGGACGGGCAGTTCAACACCCAGGTCGCCACGCGCCACCATGATGCCGTCGCTGACCGCAAGGATTTCGTCGAACCGCTCAACCGCGTTTGGCTTTTCTATCTTGGACAAAATCGCAGCACGCCCTTGGACCAAACCCCGTGCCTCTTCCACATCTGCGGGACGTTGGACAAAAGACAACGCCAGCCAATCCACACCTAGATTACAAACAAATTCCAAATCAGCACGGTCCTTCTTTGACAATGCAGCTAATGGCAGTTCGACGTCTGGAACGTTCACACCCTTACGGTTGGAAATCACACCGCCAATGACAACAGTGCAATCGGCAAAGTCAGGCCCACAGGCGTCCACTTTTAAACGGATTTTTCCGTCGTTCACCAAAAGGCTTGAACCAACTTCTAGCGCTTGAAAGATTTCAGGATGGGGCAAGCAAACCCGCGAACTGTTACCTTCGGTTCCATCCAGATCCAGACGGAACTTTGCGCCCACATCTAACATTTCGCTGTCTGCGGCAAACACACCAACCCGCAATTTTGGCCCCTGAAGGTCGGCCAAAATACCAATCGTGCTGTTCAAGTCCGCTTCGATCTTACGAATAGCCGCGTGCTTCACCGCGATCTCTTCGTGCGATCCGTGAGACATATTCAAGCGGAACACATCCGCACCCGCCTCGTGAAGCGCCCGAATTGACTCGTATGTATCAGAGGCTGGGCCCAAAGTGGCCACGATTTTCACATTGCGCAGACGTCTCATCTTGATAAATTCCTGTTCATTTGCCGGTATGTTACGGCTATCATTTGTCCAGCTTATCGCCCAATTTCTTTTCGGTGGCAACTCATCTAAACCTATGCTGAATTCAGGTAAAAGTTCCATGATCTATTTGGGACCAGTTGCATCTAAATGGATGATGCGGCGCACCACTCTAAAACCAGACCGTAGAAGGATCAGAAAAATGGACGCACAAACCCAACTTGAACTTGAAGCCGCAGCCTTTCGCAGGATGCGCCAACACCTGATGCAGGACCGCAAGGACGTGCAAAACATCGACATGATGAACCTGACCGGTTTTTGCCGCAACTGCCTGTCGCGCTGGTATCAAGAAGCGGCAAATTCACATGGTATCGAGATGTCCAAAGAGGAAGGTCGCGAGGCGTTCTACGGAATGAGCATGGATGATTGGAAAGCGAACCATCAGACCGAGGCGACGGCAGATCAAAACGCACAATTTAGCAAAACGCACAAAGATTGATTGTGCGTAAATAGAAATGGCCGACGCAACAAAGCATCGGCCATTCAATCCAGATGTAGGGCGGGGCTCACCCCGCCCCCCAACAAATATCAGATGGCTTTTTTCAAGCTTTCCTCAAGATAGATTTCGCGCAAACGCAGGGACACTTGCCCTGGCTTGCCATCACCAACAGGTACGCCATCAATCTCGACCACACCGGTCACAAACATCGTCGCTGACGTAATAAATGCCTCGTCCGCATCTTGTGCTTCTTCAATCGTGTAGGGGCGTTCTTCAACTTCCATCTGCGCCTCTTTGGCAAACCGCAAAACCGCAGCGCGGGTGATACCGTGCAGGATGTCATTAGACAGGCCGCGCGTGATGATCTTGTTGCCCTTCACGATGTAGGCGTTGTTGGACGTGCCTTCGGTCACGTGACCATCCTCAACCATCCATGCATCATCGCAGCCCACAGCCTTGGCCATCATCTTACCCATCGAAGGGTACAGAAGTTGAACCGTTTTAATATCACGACGGCCCCAACGTTCGTCCGCGATCGAGATCACCTTGATCCCGCTTTTTGAAGCTGCACTTGTCGTCACGCCTGGCTTAGACTGGGTGAACAAAACCACTGTGCAGGGCGTTGTTTCGGGATCAGGAAAGGCAAAATCACGATCAGCAGGCGCGCCGCGTGTGATCTGCAAATAAACGCCACCCTCAACCACATTATTCAAAGACACCAATTCACGATGCACCGCCAACAGATCTTCTTTGGAAATTGGGTTCTTCATTCCCAACTCACACAAAGAACGGTCAAGGCGCACAGCATGGCCGTCAAAATCAACAAGTTTACCGTCCAAAACAGAGGTCACTTCGTAGACGCCGTCCGCCATCAGGAACCCACGGTCAAAGATCGAAACCTTAGCCTCGTTTTCGGGCAGGTATTCGCCGTTCAAATATACAGTCCGCATCAGTCTTATCCCCACAGTGCTGCTGATGGCGGATGCACACCAGCATTGTCAAAAATCAAAGGTTCATCGCGGTCTTCGGCCAATAAAAGCGGGCCGTCAAGGTCAACCACAGACGCGCCTTGGGCCACAAGCGTTGCAGGGGCCATCGCCAGAGACGACCCAACCATGCAGCCCACCATCACCTCGTAGCCTTGGGCAATTGCCGCATCACGCAGGCGCAATGCCTCGGTCAGGCCACCAGTCTTGTCTAACTTGATGTTCACAACATCGTATTTGCCCTTCAAATCAGGCAGGCTAGCGCGATCATGGCAGGACTCGTCCGCACACACATGCACGGGGCGTTGCATCCCCAACAACGCATGATCTTCACCTGCAGGCAAAGGTTGTTCAACCAACGTAACACCCAATCGCACCAAATGGGGTGCAAGATCAGCGTAGACCTCGGCCGACCAACCTTCGTTCGCGTCAACGATAATGGTGGATTTAGGCGCACCAGAACGGACAGCTTCAAGACGGGGCATGTCATCAGGCGTGCCCAATTTGATCTTCAACAACGGGCGAAATGCGTGTTTCGCCGCCTGCGCCTGCATCGCTTCTGGTGTGTCCAAGGACAACGTATAGGCTGTGATCTCTGGCCTCGGAGCCTTGAGGCCCGCCAATTTCCAAACGGGTTGCCCAGCGCGTTTGGCTTCTAAATCCCACAACGCACAGTCAGCCGCATTTCGCGCGGCCCCTGCTGGCAACAAATCATACAACCCCTCACGTGTGAAATCTGCAGGTAAGCCCATAATCTGATCGGTGACAGACTGAAGACTTTCGCCATAACGGGCATAAGGCACACATTCGCCCCGGCCCATATGATCGCCGTCAGACAACTTTAACGTCAAAACTTTCGCTTCGGTCCGCGACCCACGCGCAATAGTGAAAACTTGGGCCAGCTTGAATACATCTCGCGTTACATCAATACGCATCGATCCACCTTTTCATCTTACAAAACAAACTTCGCCCGGAGGGCTCGGAAGAAGCATAGCGCAATGCTTACAGTTCCGCCAAAGCATCCGCCAAACGCTCTGCACCGTGACGGAATGGATCTACCGTAGGCAAACCAAATTCCGCTTCAACCTTAGCTAGATAAGCAACGGCCTCGTCCTCGGACATGTGTTGCGTGTTCACAGAAATACCCACGACCTGACACTCTGGATTGCCGAAACGGGCCAGTGGAAGAGCGGTGTCAATCAACTGCTGCATGGACGGAAGTTGATAATCAGGCAAGCCGCGCATGTGCGTCCGTGTTGGTTCGTGGCAAATGATCAACGCGTCAGGCTGACCACCATGGACCAACGCCAACGTCACACCAGAATACGAAATGTGAAACAGTGATCCCTGTCCTTCGATGATATCCCAGTGATCCGCGTCATTGTCAGGGGTCAACTGCTCGACAGCGCCCGCCATAAAATCAGCGACAACTGCGTCCAATGGCACACCGCTACCTGTGATTAAAATGCCTGTCTGTCCGGTGGCGCGAAAGGTCGACTTCATACCTTTGGCCTGCATCGACTTGTCCAGCGCAAGCGCTGTGTACATTTTGCCGGCGGAACAATCCGTGCCAATTGCCAAAACGCGTTTACCTGTTCGCTTCTTGCCGCTGGCAATTGGGTAATCTTCGGACGCGATGCGCACGTCGTGTAATGCCGCGCCATTGGCGGCCGCAGCGGCAACCAAATCAACTTCATCTTCAAGCAGGTTGTGCAGGCCAGACGCCAAATCATAGCCCATGTTCAGCGCCTCGATCAGCACCTCTTTCCACGCCTGGGAAATAAGGCCACCGCGGTTTGCCACACCAATTACCAGTGTTTTTGCGCCCGCGGCCTGTCCCTCGGCCAAAGTCATGTCGGCAATGCCCAAATCATGACCACAGCTTGGCAAACGGAATTGACCGACAGCATTCTCGGGACGCCAGTCATAGATGCCTTGGGCAACTTTGGCCGACAATTGGTCAGGCGCATCGCCTAAGAACAGAAGGTACGGTGTTTTGATCATAGCGGTGCGCTCCCAAGAGTAAGTGTCACCTCAACTTCTTCGATCTACAGTGAAATTTTGTCGCTTTGATGCGCTAAATAACTAAATTTAACGAAGATCTCGGCGCACATCCACGATACCTACGGACAATCTTGCACGCATGCGACGCGATCTGCTTCATTATTCGACTCACCCAAAATGCTGCACCTGCAAAATCAGCCTTGCACGCCCTTAAGCAATTTAATAACCAATGCGTCAGAAATATTGCAACATTATTGCCCGCACGATCACTTTCGAAAGGTGCCAAATCATGAGCTTCCGTCTTCAACCAACCGCCCCTGCACGTCCGAACCGCTGCCAATTGTTCGGCCCAGGCTCCAACACCAAACTATTCCCTAAGATGGCCGCATCGGCTGCAGACGTGATCAACCTTGATCTAGAAGACTCTGTTGCCCCATCGGACAAAGACACAGCACGCGCCAACGTAATTGAGGCTATCAATACAATCGATTGGGGCAACAAAACGCTGTCCGTACGCATCAACAGCCTCGACACTCCGTTTTGGTACCGCGACGTGGTGGATTTGCTGGAACAAGCAGGCGACCGCCTTGACCAAATCATGATCCCCAAAGTCGGGTGCGCCGCTGACATCTATGCCGTCGATGCTTTGGTCACAGCAATCGAAGCTGCAAAAGGGCGCACCAAACGCATCGCATTTGAGGTGATCATCGAATCCGCCGCTGGCCTGTCACATGTTGAAGAGATTGCTGCCTCCTCACCACGCATGGAAGCGATGAGCCTTGGGGCGGCTGACTTTGCAGCTTCAATGGGAATGCAAACAACCGGCATCGGTGGCACACAAGAAAATTATTACATGCTGCAAGACGGCCAAAAGCACTGGTCTGATCCGTGGCACTGGGCCCAAGCAGCCATTGTCGCTGCCTGCCGCACACACGGTATATTGCCAGTTGATGGGCCGTTTGGTGACTTCTCTGACGACGAAGGTTACCGCGCCCAAGCACGCCGTTCCGCCACACTTGGCATGGTCGGAAAATGGGCGATCCACCCCAAACAAATCGGATTGGCGAATGAAGTTTTTACGCCATCGGTTGAAGCCGTGGCCGAAGCCCGCGAAATTTTGGCCGCTATGGAAACGGCCAAAGCAAACGGCGAAGGCGCAACAGTCTACAAAGGCCGCCTTGTCGACATCGCATCGATCAAACAGGCGGAAGTCATCGTGCATCAGTCCGAAATGCTGGCGGGTTAACAACGAATTGATTTCGTAAGTCGCGCGCAACATGCCTAAAAGGGGCCTCCATTCATATGCGAGGCCCCAATGCGTCTTTTTATCCCATTTATTGCCAGCCTATTCATTGCGCTTCCAGCCCATGCAGGCGACGATCTAACAGCACGCGATGGCTGGTCCGTCACCCCAACCACCAAAACATTCAGCGCACTTGTGAAAGACACACGCGCAGCCGTTAAGGCAAACGGCATGATTGTGGTTACCCAAGCAGGCCCAACGGCGGCCGCGGAAAAACGGGGCATCACAATCCCCGGCAATCAGGTCATCGGCGTCTTTAACAACGATTACGCGGTCAAGATCCTTGATACATCCACCGCTGCGATGATCGAAGCGCCTATCAGGATGTACGTGACAGAGAATGACGACGGCACCGCGACGCTATCATTCAAAAAACCAACAACCGTTTTTGCACCATATGCCGACGAAGGCGGCGCAGCTCTCGCAGCCCTTTCCATTCAACTCGACGTACTATTCACCCAAATCGCAGCAGATGCAGGTAAAAATATGGACTGAACTGCTTGTAGCGCGGCGGTTTTCGCGCAATTCAGTGCCCCATGACCCTAGAACTTATCACCGCCTTCGCCAGTTTCTGTTTTGTCAGCTCCATCACACCCGGCCCCAACAACCTGATGCTGATGGCGTCCGGCGCAAACTTCGGGTTCTTAAAAACAATCCCACACATGCTGGGGGTTGCCCTTGGCTTTGTGCTGATGGTGTTCCTTGTTGGTATCGGTTTGGCGCAAATCTTTGATATTTACCCAATCGCCCATTCAATCCTAAAAATCGGCAGCGTCGGGTACTTGCTATATCTCGCATGGAAAATCGCCAACGCGGCCCCCGTCGATGCCAAAGGCAGCAGCGGCACACCCATGACGTTTCTACAAGCCGCCGCCTTTCAATGGGTCAACCCAAAGGCGTGGACAATGGCCGTTACTGCGGTCACGGTTTTCGCACCCGACACCAGCTTACCAACTGTCCTTGCCATTGCGGCGATCTTTGGTGTGGTCAATTTGCCCTCGGTCAGTGTGTGGACGTTGATGGGGAAACAAGTGGCGCGGATTCTCACAAATCCTACACGGCTGCGGCTGTTCAACTGGACAATGGCGACGCTGTTGATTGCCTCACTTTACCCCGTCCTGTGGCCCTAAGCGCTTTAACTTATAGCGCAGCGTTGCAAACACCCAAAATGACCGCCATATATCTACCCAAAGCATCAATGAATTAAGACTGCGGAGCAGGCATGACACAATACATGGAATTCGAAAAACCCTTGGCCGAAATCGAAGGCAAAGCCGAGGAACTACGTGCAATGGCGCGTGACAGCGAAGACATGGACATGACCAAAGAGGCAGCAGCTTTGGACGCCAAAGCTGCTGTCATTTTGAAAGACCTGTATAAAAACCTGACCCCTTGGCGCAAATGCCAAGTGGCGCGCCATCCCGAACGCCCCCACTGTCAGGACTACGTCAAAGCGATGTTCACTGACTTCACACCACTTGCTGGGGATCGCAACTTTGCTGACGATCATGCTGTTATTGGTGGTTTGGCCCGCTTCAATGACCAACCCGTGATGGTGATCGGCCACGAAAAAGGCAACGATACTAAATCGCGGATCGAACGTAATTTCGGCATGGCCCGCCCAGAAGGCTACCGCAAAGCCACCCGTCTGATGGACATAGCCAACCGTTTCAACCTGCCCGTCATCACCTTGGTCGATACGGCTGGTGCCTACCCCGGCAAAGGTGCCGAGGAACGTGGCCAATCCGAGGCAATCGCACGAACCACAGAAAAATGCCTGCAAATTGGCGTGCCCTTGATCAGCGTGATCATCGGCGAAGGCGGGTCAGGCGGGGCGGTTGCTTTTGCCACGGCCAACCGCGTCGCGATGTTGGAACATTCAATCTATTCGGTCATCAGCCCCGAAGGCTGCGCCTCGATCCTGTGGAAAGACGCCGAAAAAATGCGCGAAGCCGCCGAAGCCCTGCGCCTCACGGCACAAGACCTTAAGCAATTGGGTGTAACGGACCGGATCATCCCAGAACCTTTGGGTGGCGCACACCGCGACTGGCCCGCAACGATTGAAGCTGTCAGTTCCGAAATCGCAAGCATGCTGAAAGAACTTGGCGGCCAAGATGCCAAGGCATTGATTAAAGACCGCCGTCAACGGTTTCTAGACCTTGGGTCAAAAGGGTTGGCGACCTAAAGCCTGATACGAAAACGTGGTCCACTGTCGGGCAGTGGATCGAACCCTGCCGCAAGATAAACCTGTGCGGCAGCAGCATTGTCGGGATGCGTACCAACGGTTAGGTACTTACAGTTTAACTGCTTGGAAACTGCAATCGATGCGTCAATCAAAGCACGCCCAACGCCGCGGCCACGATGTGCGGCGACCACAAACAAATGGTGCATATCCATTCCCCGCACTCCAAACTGCAACTGCCCCATCGGTAACAATGCGGCGCAGCCCACAACGTCTTGCCCTGCGCAGGCCACAATAATGCAATGCCAACCCCTCGCTTCTTGCGACAATCCCTCTAGGGTCAAGGTACTTGTGTCGCCGTGATGCGCCGCCAAGGCATGGATCATGTCCAAAACTGCAGGCAGGTCGCTTTCAATTGGCTGACTTGTTGTTAATTTCAGATGTGTCATTGCTTCGTTTCCCTCGGCACCCAGTGGCACAAAAGGAAACCGCTGATGCGCGGCAAAATGTTTTGAAATGTCCAAAGGTGCCGCTTTTATAAAGGGACGCGATAATACTGCTTTGTGAATACGGCATGGGTCATACGTGCACCTGACGGACTTCGACGCAGACTGTCAATTAGCAGTTTAATCTTCTTCGGACGCGCGCAATTCATCTATTGAGTAACTTACCTTGATATCACCATCTAAACCCGCTTCAAAATTCGGGTCTTTTGTAAGGCAGCCTACACCACAAATCTGACTAACGATCAGTTCCGCCCCATCGACATACCAAAGTCGCCCGCCCGGGGTCGATACATAACCGTCAATTCCCTCATCCTCATCCGCCAAAACATCACCCATTGATGGGAATTCCGCTGGGGTATCATATTCAAACGCCCCGTGCGTGTGATATGAGGCAACAATCAAATGATCGTCGGAGGGAGAGTCCGCACGGCAACTGCTTATGCGGCCCTGGTTGGCCGTTGTTGCCGCCAGTGTTCCATCAGGTGTTCGCACGATATAACCACAAAACTCGCGGTTGTTTTCAAACGACATGACTTGCAGGCTATTCAAAGTTGCCTTGGCAAATTCAACTTCGGACAGGCCAGGGGCCGCTTCAAATATTTCGGGCTCTTCAAGCTGACAGGCGGCCAAAGTAAATGCGACTGGAGCAATAAAGCTAGACTTCAAAGCCATCATCATGTCGCCAACATCCGAAGACCCATCGTCACATCAGATCGCACAGCAAGGCGCAATCCGGGTTCATCCCCAGCCCTGAGGGCCGCAATGATCAAGCGGTGATACTGCGGCGGCTCAGTGCGGCGCAGGCGGCCATACAGCGCCCGCATCGTCGGCCCCATCTGCAACCAGACTGTTTCGGTCATGGCCAACATCGCAGGCGCTTGAGCGCGCAGGTACAACGTGCGGTGAAATTCAAGATTGGTGCGGATATAGCTGACGGCATCACGGTGCGCGACGGCTTCGGCCACCGACCCGTTTATGGCTTGCAGCCGTTCGATCAACGCCATGTGGGCACGGGGCAAGGCGCGGCTTGCCAGCTCAACCTCGATCAACGCCCGCAAGGCGGCCAATTCTTCGATCCGTTCGTTGGTCAGCTCAGGCGTCGAGATGCGACCCGAGGACGACATGGTTAAAGCCCCCTCGGCGGCCAACCGCCTCACCGCCTCGCGCGCGGGAGTCATCGAAACCCCAAATTCGTTACCAATGCCTCGCAGAGTCATCGCAACCCCCGGCATTATCTCTCCATACATAATGCTAGAGCGTAACTTACGGTAAACGCGGTCGTGCACAGCACCTGGCTGGGTGCTTGGAACTGCGACGGCGGGTTCAGAAGGTTTAATTGGCATGACCATACTTGTTTTGTGATCACATCGGCGCGAAGGGTCAATCACCAAATCGATAACGATGCAGCATGTTGCCTTCTTTCTTCAACCAACGCCGCGCGGGTTTGTAATCACCAAAGATGCGCTGCACGCCATCCCAGTAGGCTGCGGAGTGATTCATTTCGGCCAAATGAGCAACTTCATGGGCGGCGACGTAATCCAGCACCACGTCGGGGGCCATGATCAAACGCCACGAATACATCAACGTGCCGCTGCTGGAACACGACCCCCAACGGGACCGCGTATCGCGAATACTGATGCGGGCGTAAGACTTACCCAACCGCTCGGAGTAGGCATCCGACGCACCAACCAGCCGCACACGTGCCATCTGCTTGAAATGCCCCTTAAGACGCGCACCGATGCGATCTACCGGTCCAGGGACCATGATCAACCCATCCTCCATCACGACGCGACGGCCCTGCCCTTGAACGACACGGTGCAAAACATCCTGAATGGGGATTTCACTGCCAAGGGCGACGGGAATATCTTCAACCCGTTGATCCAAATGACCACGTATCCATGATTCTTTTTGGCGGGCGAACGACATTGCCTCGGCCTCAGGAACTCCAATGGGCAGCGTCAAAGTCACCCGCCCGTCCAATTGCGAGATACGCAGCGAAATACGGCGTGCACGCCCTGATCGGCGCAGTAAAATAGGCACATCTGGTGTGCCCGGAAGAACGTGATCGACCAAGGTTTAGGTCCTTTAACGGCATTAGGCTTTGACAGTGCCGTCACCATATGGCACTTGCTCGGAATCGTCGACACGCACACACTGATTCAAAGGGGATTTTCATGCCCAAAGCAGAATGGGGCACGAAGCGCCTTTGCCCAACATCCGGCAAGCGCTTTTTTGACCTTAATAAGAACCCAATCGTCAGCCCATACACGGGTGAAGTTGTCGAAGTCGACAACTCCAAGACACGTATGATCGCCGCAGACGCCGAAGATGCCGTCACAGCAAAAGCCAAAGAGGCTGAAGTTGATGACGATGCAGTTTTGGATGATGATGACGATGTAGATGTGGATTTGGGTGATGACGTCCTCGAAGACGAGGATGATGATGACACCGTTTCACTAGATGAAATCGCAGACGTGTCCAACGAGGACAACGAGTGATTTAAAAATCGATGTACGGGGCTGGATTTTCTACTTGATCCCGCCCCGCACAGCGCCTAATTAAAGGCGCAAGACTGGTTGTGCGAATTGCATAGCCTCCCTACCCTTGAATGGGGCATTAGCTCAGCTGGGAGAGCGCCTGCATGGCATGCAGGAGGTCAGCGGTTCGATCCCGCTATGCTCCACCAAATCCTTTTTAGGTAAGCAATTACAGTAACTTACTGATATTGCACGG
>CAJJBH010000044.1 GCA_905182355.1 uncultured Paracoccaceae bacterium
AAACAATCCGACCCTCGCCGTTGCCCGACATAAATGCCGTGCTGGGCAACGGCTCCTGTATAGCACAAGAGCCAGGTTCTGGATAAGACAAGTGGGAAGTCCTAAAAAAAGCGGCAATCCACTGACCAGCAGGGCATTACGAAGAATGTCCCGAGAGGTTTCTTTGCGGGCCACGCCCCCTCTTGTGCATGTAAACATGCACTGCTGGGCAGTGGGTGAGGTTCGCCTTCATCGATGCCTTGAAAGAAGTTTGGCCTGTGGGGTTTCTCTGCCGGATTATGCCGCGATCTGGTCCCTTTTTACTCTGCGATTGACACGGGATGGCCCCAACCAAAAATGGGCGGGCGATATATCCTATATTTGGACGAACGAAGGGCGGCTTTACCTTGCTGTCATTCTTGATTTGTATTCTCGGCGTGTGATTGGCTGGGCCGTCAACAATCGAAGAAGCGGGATCGGGCCGTTGCTTTGCGTCAGCCACCCGAAGGCTGCATTCACTATACGGATCGCGGATCGCAATACTGTTCAAATAACTACCAAAAGCTTCTAACCAAGCACGGCTTCGAAGTCTCAATGAGCGGTAAAGGGAATTGCTATGATAATTCCCCTCTCGGCAGATTTACTTTGTAAATCGCCTGTCAGGCAATGCATGGTGGAGACGTTCTGCAAATCAATCAAGGCGGAGCTGATTTTGCGCAATCGGTGGGAAACAAGACGCCAAGCCGAAGGGGCAATATTCCAGTATATCGACGGATTTTATAACCCGCGCGACGTCATTCATCGCTGGGGGGCTGAAGCCCCTTCTCACACATGCAGGCATGTGCTGTCAGGCAGTGCTTGGCCTTTGAACGAAAGCCTGCATAAATGAGTTGGGAGACCAGAACGTAAGCGGGACAGGACCAACACTTTCGTGCTCCGTTTCCGATCTGCAGGGCGAATGCCACCCGGGGGTGATTACAGAAAAGACTGATGACGATTGTCGCTCCTACACCCGCCCAACCGAACTCATCGATTATCTACGTTGCCATCCATTGCCGGCCGAAGATGCGGCGCATCGCCGAGAGGGATCCCAGATTTCAGCGCGCTGTTTGGATGAATAGTAAATGCGGCGGCGATACTTCATTCAAAACACTCCATCTCTTTCTAAAGATTAAAGTATTGCGCCACCTGCTGAGCCTACCGCGGAAAGGAGACAATTGCTGCGGGTGCGAAACTTTGCTTCATCGTATGAGAAAGCAGGCGTTCGGCAGCACTTGACCCTTTCAGCCGCAATCAACTGCAGCCAACGAGCCCACAATTACGAATGCTGCGATTTGAACAAATGGCTGCGAAAAGGCTCAGCAGATTTAGTTTTTTTTCGCAAATGCTCTAAGCAAACTGTACATTATCCAGCCTAGTCAGCGAAGCGCAGAATGTTGGAAACGTCGGGCCAAAAATGTGCAACATTTCTATCGCTGGAATAACATGCGGACCTTGTTTGATGTCTTCTGAAGCGATTGTTCTTAACCCGCAGATTCCAAAAGTTCCATTAGCATCGCCTCGGACATTAAGTATGGGTTGCCCTTCATTGATGAGGTTCCTGCTGCTGCTATTGCAATATTTTGATAATCTTCCGGCATGACACCCAAATCGCTTAGCCCGCGCAGGCCCATTTCCGTCGACCATCCCTGAAGTCTAACAAGACCCGCACCTTCTGTCCCTCGACCAAAAAAGATATCGATCTGCCCAATCACCCAAGTCAACTTGGTATGAATGTCTGTATCGTTTTGAGTGTTACAAAGATGTGCTTCTAGAACCGTAGGAAGCAGTGCCCCGCAGATTTCGCCATGCGGCGCGTTTGTTTTGCCACCGATCACCCCCGCAAATCCGTGTACCGCCCCGAGCCCAGCATTTGCTAAGGCTAATCCACCACACGTACTGACCCATGCCAAAACGTCCCAACCGTCGGAACAATCCTTCTCGACCACATCGCGCAACACTCTGAGACCTTCAGATATCGCTGCATAACAAAGCGCATCTGTCATCGGGTTTGCTTTGGCAGACAGATAAGGCTCGATGACTTGTGTCACGGCATCCAACCCAGCGCAGAGGGCCACATGTTTTGGGGCACCTTGCATCAAACTTGGATCTACGATGGCGATCTGCGGGATCATGCGTGGATCCCGCAGGCTGACTTTTAGGCCGCGGTCGGGCACAGAAATCACAGCATTTTTGGTCACTTCAGCGCCAGTTCCCGCCGTGGTGGGAATAGCGATCATTGGGACGGGTGGGTGCTCTAAGGGACGTCCGTTTCCTACCACTTCAAGATAGTCGATGGGCGGTCCATCGCAGGGAATAAGCGCAGCAAGAGCCTTGGCAAAGTCCATTACAGACCCGCCACCAAGGGCAACTACGACATCGGGTCGAAAGCCGTTCAGATGCGCCAGTGCGAACTCTAAATCGGGCAAGGACGGCTCGTTTTTGCAAGCGATGGTGTGTGTTGTAAGCCCTGCATCGGTGCATGAGGTTATGAGCCACTGTGCCCTTTTGACGTTCGCGCCGTGGACCAAAAGGACCGTATTCCCAAATTGCGTGGCCAAGGCCACCGTTTTGTGGCTTTGGCCACGGCCAAAGTGGATTGTTTGTGGACTTGAAAATGAGAACATAACGCTTTGGCCTTATTATGTGGGGAAACAGTCTTGTGCTTCAAAAGCTCATGGTTGCTGTGACCGCTTTTTGCCAGCGCGCATATTTTGTCTGACGAAGGGCTGCATGCATCTGTGGTACGAACTGTGTTTCGCGTGCCCACCGCGCAGAAAACCCCTCTTGATCGGGATAAACACCGGCATGCATTCCCGCCAACCACGCTACGCCAAGGGCTGTTGTTTCACGGATCACAGGCCGATCTACCGGCGCGTCAATAATGTCTGATAGAAACTGCATTGCCCAATCGCTCGCACACATCCCTCCATCGACGCGTAGGGTTGGCTGTATGCCGGTGACTTTCCAGTCTGCCGACATGGCCTCCAGCAAATCTCGCGTTTGGTAGCCAACGCTTTCAAGCGCTGCTTTGGCTATTTCAGCGGGGCCAGTGTTGCGGGTCAAACCGAAGGCGGCACCACGGCAGTCCGCGTCCCAATAGGGTGCGCCCAGCCCTACAAATGCGGGCACGATCACAACGTCTTGATGCGGATCTGCTTGTTCAGCAAGTGTTTGCGCCTCGGCTGCGGTTCCGATAATTTGCAGTCCATCGCGCAGCCATTGTACAACGGCCCCCGCGACAAAGATCGACCCTTCAAGCGCATAGGTTGGCTTGCCGTTGAGTTGATAGGCTATGGTTGTGAGCAACCGATTTTGCGAGACAACAGGCGTATAGCCCGTGTTCAAAAGTGCAAAGCATCCGGTTCCATAGGTTGATTTCATCATGCCTGGTGCAAAGCAGGCTTGACCAACCGTTGCAGCCTGCTGGTCGCCAGCGACCCCGTTAATCGCGATTGGTTGGCCGAAAATATCAGGCTTTGTCTGACCAAAATCCGCAGCACAATCTTTGACCTCGGGCAGCATCTGCATCGGGATATCAAGAAGATCGCAAATTGTCTGGCTCCAACGTCCTTTATGGATGTCATAAAGCATCGTACGGGCTGCATTGGTCGCATCGGTTGCATGAACGACCCCATCCGTCAGTCTCCAGATCAAAAAGCTATCAACCGTCCCAAACAACAGTTCGCCTTTTTTGGCGCGATCGCGCGCACCCTCAACATGGTCCAAAATCCATTTGAGTTTGGTGCTGGAAAAATACGGATCAATCCGCAGGCCTGTGCGTGCCGATATCATTGGCTCGTGGCCTGCACCTCGTAGGTCGTGACATTGATCGGCTGTACGACGGTCTTGCCAAACGATTGCGTTGTGAATGGGTTGGCCTGTTGCCTTATCCCAAACAACCACCGTTTCGCGCTGATTTGTAATACCGATAGCTGCAATTTGGGCGGGGGCAACTTGGGCCTGTGCTATTGCTGCACGGCAAGTTGAAAGCGTTGTAGCCCACAGGTCTTCTGGGTCGTGTTCGACCCATCCAGATTGCGGAAAATGTTGTGTGAATTCGGCTTGATCTTGGGCTATTACAGCCATGTCGTCGTCAAATAAGATCGCACGGGTTGATGTGGTACCCTGATCGATTGCCAAAATATAAGTCATGGGGTGGCCCAATATGTTACGTTGCACCAAAAAGGCAGCGTATCTGGGGCCAACGTTGTGGCCCCAGATGGTTAGCTTAGTTCCAAGATTTGATCAGCTCGTCATAAGCGATCGTGACTGGAGTTTCGTCTTCATTAGCCAATTTGGCTTTAGGCGAACCTGGTTGGTCGAGCCAGAAAGACGGATCACTTTCATCATTCATAACCGGACCAATATCACCTTGAACACCGGCACGCTCCAAACGGATCATGACTTTTTCCTGATCAGCGCAAAGCGTATCAAGTGCTTCTTGTGGAGTTTTTGCACCGGACATTGCGTCGCCGATGTTCTGCCACCACAGTTGGGCCAGCTTTGGATAATCTGGAACGTTTGTTCCAGTTGGTGACCACTGAACCCGTGCAGGTGAACGATAGAATTCGATCAATCCGCCCAGTTTTGGTGCCCGCTCTGTGAAGCTTTCGTGCTGGATCGTTGATTCACGAATGAATGTCAGACCAACATGGCTTTTCTTCACGTCCACAGTTTTGGATGTCACGAACTGCGCATAAAGCCACGCAGCCTGAGCACGATCCACTGGTGTGGATTTCATCAAAGTCCAAGAACCGGCATCTTGATAGCCGATTTTCGTTCCTTCAGACCAATATGCACCGTGTGGTGAAGGTGCCATGCGCCACTTTGGCGTGCCATCTTCGTTCATAACAGGCAGATCAGGTTCGATTGATGCAGCTGTGAACGCAGTGTACCAGAACATTTGCTGTGCGACGTTGCCTTGGGCAGGAATTGGGCCTGCTTCAGAGAATGTCATACCAGCAGCGGCAGGCGGGGAGTATTTTTCCAGCCATTCGATTGCTTTGGTCACAGCATAGACTGCAGCTGGGCCGTTTGTGGCACCGCCACGGGCGACACATGATCCAACAGGTTGTGACTTTTCATTGACGCGGATGCCCCATTCGTCAACTGGCAGGCCATTTGGCTCACCCTTGTCTCCAGCTCCAGCCATGGAAAGCCACGCATCAGTATAGCGCCAGCCCAAGGATGGGTCTTTTTTGCCGTAATCCATGTTGCCAAACACGTCGCCATCAACACCCATGCGTGACAAGTCACGGCCAGTGAAGAATTCAGCGATGTCTTCGTAAGCTGTCCAGTTTACTGGAACGCCCAAATCGTAGCCGTACTTTGCTTTGAAGTCAGCCTTGTTGATGTCGTCGTTGAACCAATCATACCGGAACCAATAAAGGTTCGCGAACTGTTGGTCAGGCAATTGATAAATTTTGCCATCGGGACCAGTTGTGAACGACAGGCCGATGAAATCTTCCAGATCGATGTTGGGGTTTGTTACCGCAGCACCTTCGCCCGCCATCCAATCCGTCAGATTGCGTGCTTGTTGGTAGCGCCAGTGCGTACCGATCAAATCTGAGTCATTGATGTAAGCGTCATAGATGTTTTCGCCCGACTGCATTTGTGTCTGCAGTTTCTCAACAACGTCGCCTTCACCGATCAAGTCATGGGTGACCTTGATACCTGTGATGGCTTCAAATGCTGGTGCCAAGACGGTGGACTCGTACGTGTGAGTTCCAATCGTCTCGGACACAACATTGATCGACATACCAACGTACGGTGTTGCCGCGTCGACAAAAAACTGAAGTTCAGCTTCTTGATCCGCACGTGACAGTGTCGATAGATCCCCGATTTCGCCATCAAGGAATGCCTTTGCGGCATTCATGTCGGCGAACGCGGGAACCGCAAGCAAACAGGCTGCAAAGCCTATCGCTGTCGTTCCTTTTAGTCGCAAGTTCATCTTAGTTCCTCCCAAAAAATAGAACATTCGAGACAGCCTGATCTTGCAAGCCAGGCCACCCCACAATGTCTTCCTTCAAACCCAACGAAATACCGCTATGGCGTAAAAGAGACATATGATCAGGGCACCCCATTGGGGCGCACTGAGCATTCCAAGCCAAGCCAAATTGATAAAGGCCGAGCCGAGTAGCGTGATGAACAACCTGTCACCCCGCGTCGTTTCTATCCCAAGAACACCAGTACGTGGTGTTTCAGGGAATTTGATCGCCAGCACCGTGAAGGTGATCAGCGTTGCCGCAATTATTCCGAAGAAAACAGCGGTCGGTCCGGTCCATGCCATCCAATCCATTAGTCTTTTCCTCTTCGTTTTTAGACACGGCCCAGGGCAAAGCCCTTGGCGATGTAGTTGCGGACAAAATAGATAACCAAGGCACCCGGCAGGATCGTCAGAACCCCCGCCGCGGCCAGAACGCCCCAGTCGATACCCGCAGCACCAACAGTGCGCGTCATCGTGGCAGCGATCGGTTTGGCATTCACGGAGGTCAGTGTGCGGCTCAGCAGCAACTCGACCCAAGAGAACATGAACAAGAAGAACGCGGTGACCCCGATCCCAGAAGCCACAAGCGGCGTGAAAATCTGCAAGAAAAACCGTGGGAATGAGTAGCCATCGATATATGCCGTCTCATCGATCTCTTTTGGAACCCCGCGCATGAACCCCTCAAGGATCCAGACCGCCAGCGGCACGTTGAATAGACAATGCGCCAAGGCAACGGCGATATGCGTGTCAAACAGACCAACCGAGCTATAAAGCTGAAAGAACGGCAGGGCAAAAACGGCAGGTGGTGCCATCCGGTTGGTAAGCAACCAAAAGAACAGATGCTTGTCTCCCATGAATGAATACCGGCTGAAAGCATAAGCGGCGGGCAACGCGACGACCAATGAAATGACCATATTCATCAGCACATATAACATTGAATTTAGATAACCTGTGTACCAGGAGGCGTCCGTCAAGATCGTCAAGTAATTGTCAAAGGTCAGATCGCGTGGCCACAATGTAAAGCTGTTCAATATCTCCGAGTTGGTCTTGAGGCTCATCATCACCAGCCAATAGATAGGTAAAAGCAAGAACAGCAGATACAGGCCCATAACGATGGCGTTGCCTTTGATTTTAGGCAATCTCAAACCACGTTTTGCGGGGGACAGAATGAAATTAGACATCAGTGGCCATCCCTTTTGTCGAGGTTAGTCATTACGGTGTAGAAGACGTAAGACACGAGTAGGATTACAAGGTAATACATGATCGAGAATGCTGCAGCAGGGCCTAGATCAAACTGTCCAAGCGCCATCTTAACCAGATCAATCGACAAAAACGTCGTCGAGTTGCCGGGGCCACCGCCTGTGACCACGAAGGGTTCGGTGTAGATCATAAAGCTGTCCATGAAACGCAACAGGATCGCAATCATCAGTACACCCATGATCTTGGGCAATTCAATAAAGCGGAACACGCTAAGGCGGCTGGCCTGATCGATTTTGGCAGCTTGATAATAAGCATCCGGGATCGATTGCAGCCCGGCATATGCCAAAAGTGCGACAAGCGAGGTCCAGTGCCAGACATCCATCACAATAACCGTAATCCATGCGGCGTAGAAATCTTGGGTGTAGTTATAATCGATACCCAAAGCAGAGAGCGTGTAACCCAACAGCCCAATATCAACACGCCCAAAAATCTGCCAAATCGTCCCGACGACATTCCACGGAATAAGCAATGGCAGAGACATCAGTACCAGGCAAAGCGACGCCCAAAACCCCTTCTTTGGCATATTCAAAGCGACGAAAATGCCCAAAGGAATTTCGATGGCCAAGATGATAGCGGAAAAAGTGATCTGGCGGCCCAGTGCATTCCACATACGTTCAGAGGCCAACATTTCCTCAAACCACTCAAGCCCAACCCAGAAGAACTTGTTGCTCCCAAAGGTGTCTTGGACAGAATAGTTCACAACAGTCATCAACGGGATGACAGCCGAAAAGGCGACAAGCAAAAGAACCGGCAGGATTAAGAACCACGCCTTTTGATTTACGGCTTTGTTCATTTCAAGCCACCTTCGGCGCAACACGCCAGCTATCTGAGTAAATGTTGATGCCAGCGGGATCAAAGATAACACGGTTCATTTCAGGCAAAATCGTGGCCCCTTCGGGCGCAAGGATATTGATCTCTGTACCGTTGAAGTCAGCGCGCACAATCTTGTGACGTCCCACATCCTCGACCCGTTTGATCGTGATCGGCAGGCCTTCATCGCCAGAAGCAAGGGAGGTGAATTCGGGCCGCACGCCCAGTTCGATCTTGCCCGTTGGTGCGCCAAACGCTTTACCCAATGGAATTTGAGTGCCACCAACAACGGCGGTGTTCCCCTCAACGGTTGCCGACAGCAGATTCATGCCGGGGGAACCGATGAAGTAACCAACAAACGTATGCTCGGGTGTTTCGAACAATTGCTGTGGCGTGCCCATCTGAACGACGCGACCATCATACATTACCACGACTTTATCAGCAAAAGTCAGGGCCTCGGTCTGATCATGTGTCACGTAAATCATGGTGTGGCCAAATTCGTGATGCAGGGATTTCAACTGCGTGCGCAACTCCCACTTCATATGGGGGTCAATGACGGTGAGTGGTTCGTCAAACAACAACGCATTGACGTCTTCGCGCACCATGCCACGGCCCAAAGATATCTTTTGCTTTGCATCTGCAGTGAGGCCGCGTGCCTTGCGATCCAGCGTGGCTTCCATGCCGATCATTGCCGCGATTTGCTGCACCCGATCTTTGATATAGGCAGGGTCGGCTCTGCGATTGCGCAGCGGAAATGCGAGGTTATCGCGCACTGTCATCGTGTCATAAACGACTGGGAACTGGAAAACCTGCGCAATGTTGCGCTGGGTCGTGGGTGACATGGTGACGTCTTTGTCATCAAACAAAATGCGACCCTGACTGGGATGCAATAAGCCAGAAATGATATTAAGCAACGTGGATTTCCCGCAACCAGACGCGCCAAGCAGGGCATAGGCTTCGCCGTCTACCCAATCATGGTTAAGTTCCTTGAGTGCGAAATCATCTTCGCTCTTCGGGTTGGGCAGGTAAGAATGTGCCAAGTTTTCGAGGGTAATTTTTGCCATTTTTTGTATCCCTCAGGCTGTGGTTGCGTATGATGCAGGAGCGACAGCTGTGCCGTCTTGCGCAAAGATATAAACGTGGCTCTGATCCAGATGGACGTTTAGATCAGCCCCGATGGCCAAATTCTTGACGCCGTGAACCAATCCAACCCAATTTTCGCCGTGATGATCAAGGTGGATGAATGTCTCCGAACCGGTGATCTCGGTCACAGTCAACTTGCCGGTGAATGACAACGCATCAGCGACCTCTTTTCCCAGCTTCAGATGGTTTGGCCTAAACCCTGCAATATAATGGCCATCGGCCAACCCTGCGAATGCACCAGAGGTTGCTGTCACGAATTGCCCATCGCCAAAATCAAGGCGGCTGTCTGTTTTGTGGACAGTCAGAAAATTCATTGGCGGATCAGAGAAAACCCGCGCCGTCGTTGCATTGACAGGTTGGCGGTAGACGGTGGGAGTTTTGTCAAATTGAGTGATCTTGCCCTCCCAAATTGTCGCCGTATTCCCGCCAAGTAAAAGCGCCTCTTCGGGTTCGGTCGTGGCGTAGACAAAAATTGAACCCGCCTCTTCAAATATCTTCGGAATCTCGGCACGCAATTCTTCGCGCAGCTTATAATCGAGGTTGGCCAATGGCTCGTCCAGCAGCACAAGCCCTGCATCTTTCACAAGCGCACGAGCCAGCGCGCACCGCTGTTGTTGACCGCCTGACAGTTCAAGCGGTTTGCGATCAAGGAGTGCCGGGGCAAGCTTCATCAAATCAGCAGCTTTTTTGACAGCCGCATCGATCTGATTTTTTGACTGCCCCAAAAGGCGCATCGGGCTGGCAATGTTGTCATAAACTGTCATCGACGGGTAATTGATGAATTGCTGATACACCATCGCTACGCCGCGATCTTGCACGCGCATGCCAGTGACGTCCTTGCCGCCCCAGATTATCTTCCCGGTATTTGGCACATCAAGGCCTGCCATCAGGCGCATCAATGATGTCTTACCTGAAGACGTCGGTCCCAACAGCACGTTCATCGTGCCGCTTTGCAGCGTTAGGTCGGTGGGGTAGATATGTGTCTGGCCGTTCAGGACCTTGGACACACCCTCTAAAATTAGTGACATTTTTCTCTCCCCTCGCAGTTCACACTGCGCGCTGCTGCAAACGTGTGGCGGACAGCCATGCGTCCAGCGCCTTGATTTCTGGTGACGTCAGCCGAAGGCCAAGTTTTGACCTGCGCCAAACGACGTCTTCTGCTGTCTGTGCAAACTCTTTATCCATAAGCCAAATGACTTCGCGTGCAGTCAAATTGGCCCCAAAGTTTTGACCAAGGTCGGTGGCGGCTTTTGCATCTCCCAGCACAAGGAATGCATCCGTACCGTAAGCCTTGACCAAACGATCCGTCCATCGCCCAGTTAAAAAAGGATAACGCTCAAGCAGCTTCGCGCCCAACGCCGGCACTCCGTCAACTGGAAAGTCCCCCCCCGGCAACGGCACGCCAGCCGTCCAAACGGAGGTTTTGCCATCGAAGAATGGCGCGATCATTTCAAGAGCAGTTTCAGCGAGTTTACGATAGGTCGTGATTTTGCCGCCAAAAATATTCAATATTGGCGCACCCGCGGACTGATCCACTTTCAATACATAATCACGTGTCGCCGCCGCGGCGGAGCTTGCGCCGTCATCATACAAGGGACGCACACCTGAATAGGACCAAACAACGTCGTCATCTGAAATGTCATTCTTTAGGTATTCAGATGCAAATTTCAGCAGGTAAGTTTGTTCTTCTGGCGTGCAAACTGGCGATTGGCTGGCGTCAGGATGATCCGCGTCCGTCGTACCGATCAATGTGAAATCGGTTTCGTAAGGGATGGTGAAGATGATCCGCCCGTCGGCCCCTTGGAAGAAATAGCATTTGTCATGATCATAAAGTTTTCGGGTCACAATATGACTTCCGCGAACCAGTCGAACGCCTTCAGACGCATTTATCCGAACGGTGTTGCGAATGATGTCTGCGACCCACGGACCACCTGCGTTTACCAGCATGCGGGCACGTACTGTACGCTGTTTGCCATCTTGTGTTTCAAGCGTAACATGCCAGATGCCGTCAATCTGAAGGGCACTTGAAACCTTCGTACGTACATTGATGCGCGCACCGCGCTCTTGTGCGTCGCGGGCGTTTAAAACCACCAAGCGGCTGTCTTCAATCCAACAATCAGAGTACTCAAACGCCTTTTCAAGCCTATCCTCAAGCGGTGCCCCTTCAACGGTGCCGGACAAGCTAATGGATGTTGTTCCCTTTAGTATTTTCCGGCCACCCAAATTGTCATAGAGGAACAAGCCGAAACGAATAAGCCAGGCAGGACGACGCCCTTTCATCCAAGGCATAACGATATTGAGTAATTTGGAGGTTGGCGTGTTGCTCTCGAACCGCATGTCTTTGTGGTATGGTAAGACAAACCGCATTGGCCAAGAAATATGGGGCATCGCTCGCAGCAACGTCTCGCGTTCAATCAACGCCTCGCGGACGAGACGGACTTCCCAATATTCAAGGTAACGCAAACCGCCATGAAAAAGCTTGGTCGATGCAGAGGATGTTGCAGAGGCAAGATCATTCATCTCTGCCAGCTCAACAGACATGCCGCGACCCGCAGCATCGCGGGCAATACCGCATCCATTGATGCCGCCACCGATGACAAACAGGTCAACAATATCGTGATAATCGCGCTGATCCAATGAAGCCTCCCCCAGCTCAAAATCCATCGCAGCCTCCCAGCATGCGACGTTGGGTCACACAATACTAAATTGGATTACCAATCAATAACGAATGTTCGTTTACTTTCGTATTTCGGGTATCTTTCTGAAATCAATATCAATATTTTCGATTTTCTGTTGTTCTGATCCTATTAGTGGGCTCTTGGCGTCTTCTACTCTTGATGTTAATGCAAGACCTCTGGTTGTCTATAACTAATACGTGGCAACGTAATGCCATTCGAATCGGGGGAATATTGGTCTCAAATTTCAGACAAAAAGAGATACTGGAACTGGCCCGTAAGGATGGCAAAGTGACGGTCGATGGTCTTGCCTCACTTTACAGTGTGACAGTGCAAACGATCCGGCGCGATCTGTCTGATCTGGCGGATAGCGGGCGACTTGTTCGGGTCCATGGTGGGGCGATGGTGCCATCTGGTGTTGTGAATATTATCTATAAAGAGCGCCGCCGGGTGAATGAAGCCGGCAAAAAGGCAATAGCAAAAAGATGCGCCAAAGAGATTCCTGACGGGGCCTCAGTGTTTATGAATATTGGGACAAGTACAGAAGCTGTCGCTGAAGAATTGTTGGACCACGAGAACTTATTGGTTGTCACCAATAACCTTAATATAGCCAATACACTGGCGGCAAATCCCAGCTGTGAAATCATCTTGGCGGGTGGCGTGTTGCGCCGTGCAGATGGTGGTATCGTGGGTGGATTGACCGTTGAAATGGTCAAGCGGTTCAAATTTGACTATTCCGTTTTGGGGTGCTCAGCTATCGACGCCGATGGCGATATGCTGGATTTTGACGATCAAGAAATTATGGTGACGAACAAAGCGATCGATCGATCGCGCAACGTGATGGTTGTTGCCGACCAGTCAAAGTTTGAACGGAAGGCTCCGCTGACGATTTGTTCCCTTGCAGATGTTGCAGTGCTGTTCACCGACGGCAAATTACCGGCAGACCTAATGGAGAACTGCGTTAATTGGGAAACGGAAGTTGTAAGCGTCTAAGCAATCAATAAACGGATATTTGGGGAGGGTGATATGAAATATCACGACAACACCGGCTGGCTATACGTACTTCCCGCAATATTAGTTCTTGGCCTTGTTGGGCTCTTCCCACTGATCACAGTGATAAACTATTCATTCTTCGAAATTTTCATTTTGGATGCGCGGTTCTGGGTCGGAACGGAATGGTATGCGCAGATCATCGGATCAAACAGATTTTGGGCAAGCTTCGGGCGTAGCACCTTATTCTCGATTCTGGTTTTGATCATCCAAATACCCCTCGGAATAGTGATCGCGCTTTGTATCCCCAGAGGCAAAGTCTGGGCTGGCCTAACCCTCGCTGTGATAGCGCTTCCGCTATTGGTGCCATGGAATATGATCCCTTCTTTGTGGTTAAGCCTGCTTAACCCAGAGACTGGCATACTAGGCCGAATGATGCCACACATTGGGTGGCCTACGGACTGGAAACTCTCTGCGACCCACACATGGATGGTCCTCATTGCGATGGATGTCTGGCATTGGACCAGCTTGGTCGTGATCTTGTGCTACGGGGCGCTTACCACTATCCCAGCCGCCCATTATCAAGCAGCAGCTATTGACGGTGCCGGGCCATGGCGGGTGTTTCGATTCATTCAGTTTCCCAAACTGCAACATGTCCTACTAATGGCTGTCCTTTTGCGTTTCATGGATTCTTTTATGATCTATACCGAAGCCTTTCCTATCAATGCAGGTGGGCCAAACGGTGCGACCATGTTCCTTGCCGTCGATCTGGGTGAAGATATCAAGGCATTCAACTATGGTCCGTCGGCAGCGCGATCGGTCCTGTATTTCCTAATAGTTCTGACTGTGGCCTGGGCTTTTACCAAAACCCAAGCCAAGCTCGATCGCGAGCACGCGCAATGAGCGCATTAAGCCGGTACCCTCCAATGATAAAACGCATAGGCTTGATGTGTTTTATCATCTTCGCTTGCCTTCCCCTCGCACAAATGACGATGATTAGCTTCATAGCGACCTTGCCCACAGCAGAAAACGCGGTTGGCACTGCGACTTTTGGCAATTATTTGGGTATTTGGACTGACCCACATTTACGCGCGGCATTTGGCAATTCAATCGCCTATGTTTTGATCAATATCTGCATAACTGTTCCCATAGCGGTCCCTGCGGCCTATGCCTTCTCTCGCATGTCATTTTTGGGCGACAAACATTTGTTCCTTGCCTTCATCGCATTTCGGATCACACCGCCTGTGGTGCTGACATTGCCAATCTTTCAGTTGTTTTCAAACCTTGGAATCGTGAATTCAGTATGGGGAATTGCACTTGCCCATTGTCTCTTCAATCTGCCTATCTCGATTTGGATTTTGCAGGGCTTCATTTCAGCAATTCCCAAAGAAATGGATGAAGCCGCCTTTCTCGATGGATATTCACGCCCACGGTTTATTTGGACGTTTTTGCTGCCCCAAATTTCCTCTGGCATCGCCGTAACTGCGTTCTTTTGCTTTATGTTTTCATGGGTCGAAGTGGTTTTTGCACGTATCCTTACCACAACTAATGGGAAACCAATCAGCATGGCTATCAATGCTCTTTTCGGCTTTCAGACTGATATTGGTTTGGTGATGGCGGTCACCTTCGCATCGATGATGCCAGGCGCAGTGTTTCTCTTTGCGATGCGAAACCATCTTTCGCGAGGTTTCAGGATCGGACGCATCTAAAGCAAAAATACAACTTCTGTGCAGGCAAAGTTGCCATTGAACGCGATAATTGCCCTTCAAAGCCGGAACACACTGTGTCTCTCTTTGTGCGACTTAACGGCTGCTCCTGGCTTAAAGAAGATCTTTTTCGTAACCGTAAATTCTGCGCGGCAGCTTCTTTAATCAAAACATTGATGAAAGAGACCTTTGTTTTCAAGGGTCAACGGACAGCCCTACGAACTCCGTCATCCTTGATTTAGGTGCCAAAATATTTTGACGCAATATTTTATAAGTTTGACTTTGAAACGATCAGTTTCAGTCACCCATCTGCTTGGTAAAAAACTCAACTGCTTGAGCACTGTCCCAATCAGCGGGTCCAGGCATGCGGCCAATTTCTTGCCCTTCAGGGTCTATCAGGAGAGTTGTCGGCATAGCAAATACGCCAAGTTTACGTCCGACAGATCCCGTTTCGTCAATAAAAATACCATCTTCATTTAAATCGAGTTCTTGGTAAAGTCGCTGAACATTCGCAAGCCGCCCTGTGTCTGTTGATAAGGCTATGACCTGGAACTGATCCCCACCAAGTTTCTGCTGTAAGCCTTGCAAGTCAGGTAGTTCTTTGCGGCAAGGCGGACACCAGGTCGCCCAGATGTTTAAAAGAACATACTTTCCCTCGAAATCTGCAAGTGTCAATTGAGTGCCGGCGGTATCTTCGAACGCGATCTTTGGCATCTCTTTTGCGGTTGAATGGATGCCAAAACGGAACGTTCCACCTTCGGCTAAAGCTGCTGCTGGCTGAACCGAAAACAAGATCAGCGACGCGAATGCTGCACGTATCAACTGCTTCATTTCAATTCACCTATCTTCACCATAACCGTGCGTATTGTTGTCCCGCCCTGGGGATGTGTTGTCGCTTTTCGTGAAGGTTCGGTCCATGCCACGAGGATACCATGGTCGCCCAACGCCATACGCGGGAAACCAACGGTTCGTCCTACTGGGCTGACAGCCAAAACATTCGGACGTTTGCAGCCAGTATTCGGATCGACTGCGCAGATTAGGATGGTTTCACCTTGTTCTGCGTATTCGACCCACGTGACCAATGCTGATCCATCCGCCTGTTGAATTACATCGACCCTTCCGGATGGTGCCCCGTTGTCGATCTCAATAGCTTTGCCAAAAGTCACACCATCATCGCCCGAAAACGCAACGTTCACTTTCGGGATATCGTTGGCTGCGGTGAACCAAGCGACGACAACCTGACCACTATCCGCATCAATTGCGGGCCCGTTCACTGGGCAGCCTTCTATTTTCCAATCGTCCACGCTTACTGCTGTTGGTGCTGACCATCCCTGCTGCGTGTGGCGCACGATTGAGATATCGCGAATTTCTTTCGACGATCGGTCACGATAGACTGCAAGAATGTCTGCGTTATCCGTAATAACTGCAGATGTCTGGCAGCATGTGCAGGTTCGCATATCGAGCAATGTATCTTTACCCATACTGCCACCGCTGGTGATAGACCGCGCACGCAATTGCATCGCATTGGCCTTTATCTCTTGAGAGGCATAGGTATTGTAGCTGCGTCCATCCAACCAAATCGCCATGAAACCGTCGTTCTGTGTCGGCAATAGCGTCACAAAGCCATGTTCCCGCTGTGACCGATCATCATGAGGAATAAAAGGTTTTGACCATGTCTTCCCCTCGTCATATGAGAGCGCGATTTTGACATCATATTGATACGACGCATCACCATTAATCTGAAGCCAGTGCGCGACGAGTGTACCGTCCGACAATGCAATGGCCGACGGAAAGTCGGCCCAATTCACAAATAAATCATCCCTAGCAACGACTGGTTGCGGCTTTGACCATCCAGAACCATCCCACATCGCAATTTTCACCGCAAAACTATTCCCTTGTGGTTCAGTCCAGCTCATCAATACTCGACCATCAGTCATAGTAGAAAGTGACGGTTCACGTGCCCCTTCCGCTACAGGTGCAGTCAATTCGTTGGCCAGGGTAAAGGGCGTACTATCCGCTATAGCAATTGGAACCTTAGCGACAAGAACCGCTATGCTAATCAGCGTGCATGTCAGTAGATTAGTTGCAAATTCGATTTTCATAAGCATCCATTTATTTTCATGAGGTTAATTGATCCCATTCTCTCTTTGCAACGCCCGAACATATGCCACAATGTTTAGGACGTCAGCTTGCGTGACACCTTTGACCGCAGGCATGTTGCCAAATTTCCAGTGATGCGCGCGAACGCCGTTTTGTGCTGCAATCACAAAGGCCATATCTCCATGGTGATTAGGTTCGTAGATCTTGTGGACCAATGGGGGAGCTAAACCTTCCTTACCTTGTGCATTAACACCGTGACAGTCAGCACAGACAGCATCGTATGCGCGCAATCCGATCTGTTCTTGTACTGTGAAAGACGCGGGCACCTTAACCGCTGCAATAGCGCCATCAGGCAAGCCGACCCCACTTTGCGATTTTTTGCCTACATCCTTGCTGTCTGTTTGCGTAATGTACCAGATACCTGCTGCCAACGCGACCACAGCAAAGAAAATTGCGCCCCATTTCATCTCTTGAACTCCTTTGTATTATTATTGTTTTTCATGCGTGCAACGCTGCATGCAGTTTTTTTGAGGGTTGTGCGATCCCCATCGGACGTTGAGGTCTAGAAAAGAACATAGTGATTTCTTGATACCTTATCCGAGTATCTTCCAAAGTCTGATAGTACCGGAAAAGCTCCTTCAGGGGGGGCTGAAAATTCTTTGTGTGCAGCCAGAACGGCGATAAGCGCGCCAAGGCTGATACGACCTTCAATCACGAAATACCCCCCAAGCGAGTAAAACAAAAACGGTGTGAGGGCCGTCAAAAAGTTGTTCAACGCCTTGATGAGAAATTTTAATTTGAAAATTCGCCGTCGGACGTGCTCCAGCTCTCTAAAACTTGCATTTGTTGCTCCCAGCCCAGACAGCCCGTGCTGCCGGTCACGCAGTTGGTCGCTAAGTTCCCTGCCCAGTTGCCGCACTTCTTGAATTCTGGTTCGTGACAACACATTGACCCGGCGTTGAAGTTTCGGAAGCAGCACCAATTGAACAGGTAGAACAGTCAACGCCGCAGCGCCTAAAACCGGATCTTGGATGAACATAAACAGCAAAATTGTCGCCAGTGTCCCGCCTTGCAAGATTGGCAGTGTCAACACATCAGCAGCAAAGCCGCCGACGGGTTCAACCTCCTGCGCAAGAATTGGCACAATTTCACTTTTATCTCTTGCCACAGGGTCGTTGCGCCATTGGCGGTAGACGAACAGTCGGAAGCGGCGCAAGAACCGTTCTGCAACATACCCCTTGAAGACATTCAGAACGTACTTATTGATCCCAATCAACATGATCGCCAATAGATACAGGCCACTCAGAAGCATCAGGAAAGTAACCTGATCAACATCGCGTCCCAAGAATTCGACAGGGAAGCGTTTGGAATCTAACGCGTTGTTTACGATCTGTTTTGGCAGTTCCAGTGTTAGATACAGGATCGGCAGTGCGATCAGGCTAAGTAGGATCATCAACACCTGTTGTTTCTTAGAATAGCGCAAGACCGAGCCAAAAAGGCTAATGTCCAAGCCTCGGATTGAGGCGGGCGGCAACGAAACAATACTTTGACGCCTCCAAAAAATTAGCAGGCCACGCCCAATCATATAGGTGCCAACGCTCACCAACACAGCTGGTGCAAGAACCAAGATCAAATGAATGAATGGATGAACCCAATCTGGCGTTGCATCATGATAGTCATACCCAATAGCGTAGGAAACGCTGTGCACAAACACATGATATCTATCTAAGGCCGACATGCGTTGATCCTTAGCTCTTTGATTTAGGTGAGAGGTGATCATGTACCATGATTGCACCCCACAGTCGGGCTTCGCGATGGCCAGGGATCAGACAGACGAATTCCAGGTTGGTCATTTCAGAAAATTCCCAAATCAGCTCCGCTGTCTTGCCACTCGGGATCTTAACCGCGTTGGGGTCGTCGTGTTCCATGTCAGAATGCTTATGCACCCACTGCTGATGTTTGCCAACTTCGGCGAAGGAACCAAGGAAAAACTCGTGATCTAACGCGCCATCATTATTGATTATAAACCGCACCACCGCACCATGTTGGATACTGATCGCATCCGGTTTAAAAAGCATATAGCCAGTTTCGGTTTCCGTAATGTTCACTTCGATGGTTCTCGTAACCAAACCCTTATGGCCCGGCTTTCCGATCAAACCATGTTCCGATACTTCCGATATCTCCGTAAGTGACTGCTTACTTTGCAAAGGATTTTTATCTGTGGCCCAAGCTGGCAAAACAAGGGTCAAGGAGAGGGTGCATGCTATTAAGAATGGTTTCATCTTCTGCTCCATCAGATTGCATTTATTTAGTGGAGGCTAAGTTGATCGCCAACACTGATGACATTTGGCCGGTCAAAGGGAACGCCAAAAAGCATTGGCGTCCCCGAGTTTAGCTTACTTCATTTCAACAACAGTAAGTTTTCCCTTCACACGGTCAGCAACAAACTCGATGTTTTGACCTTCTGACATCTTGGCAATCATTGCCTCATCAGCGCGGAACACCATCGTCATTGCAGGCATATCAAGGCTTAACAATGGCCCGTGAATGATGGTCACCTTGCCTGATTTTTTATTGATTTTTTTGATCTTGCCTGTCGCGTATTCAACAGCGACCTCCGCCATCTTTTCAGCAACGGTGATTGGTCCATGCATACCAGATTCATAGTGGCCAGGAATCAAGCAGGCGAACTCAAAAGTGCCTGCATTGGAAAATGTCCAAATGACTTCACCGGATCCACCTTCATCCAAACGAACAGAGTTTGGATCGTCATGCTCCATGTCGAATTTTGCCATCATTTCCTTGTGTTCAGCGTTCCCATCAAGGGTGTCGATAACAAACTCATGTTCCAACTCGCCCTTATTCATAATGTTGAAGCGAATTGTCTCGCCTTTCGCAATATCAAGTGAGGTAGGCGCAAACAGCATCTCACCATCATCAGTTTCTCGCATGGTCACATCGATTGTGCGGGTCACATCGGCAGCAGCGCCCGGTTTGCCGATCATCATCTCTGCATGCCCGTCAGCATGACCATCGCCACCATGGGTATCTTCGGCGTTCTCGTCGCCATGGCCACCGTGATCACCGTGACCATCAGTTTTTTCAACTTTCACTTCGTCATGTCCACCGTCATGGCTGCCGCTCGCGTAAGCAGGCGCGGTAAAAGCAAAGGCAATCGCAGTTGTCAAAAGTAGGTTCTTCATTGTTTTTTCCTGTGGTTTTAGTTGATTGATTAGATCGAAAGGCCTGTCAGGCCTTCGATGTTGGTTTCGGTGTCAGCAAAGTTTTGGGGCTGTTGTTGGATGCAAATTCTGGCAACTCGCCCGTCCACTCATAAGCTTGCTCGCCAGGAGGGTTTTCATACCAACCAGGGTCAGAGTAATCGTCCGCATCGATGCCATCACGGACCTTCACGACCGAAAACATACCGCCCATTTCGATAGGCCCGTGTGGCCCCCAACCCGTCATCATAGGCACCGTGTTGTCGGGCAGCGGCATTTCCATTGTACCCATGTCTGCCATACCAGCGGTGCCCATAGGCATGTATTCTGGTTGGAATTCACGGATCTTTTGGGTCAACGGTTTCTTATTAACCCCAATGAAAGTGGGCACATCATGTCCCATCGCATTCATAGTATGGTGCGATTTATGGCAATGAATCGCCCAGTCGCCCAAATGCTCAGCCACAAACTCGTAGGCACGCATGGCTCCTACAGGAATGTCGATACTCACTTCAGGCCATTGTGCGGATTCAGGAACCCAGCCACCGTCAGTACAGGTGACCTTGAAGTCGTAACCGTGCATGTGGATCGGATGGTTTGTCATTGTCAGATTGCCGACGCGCACACGCACCTTGTCCCCTTTGTTCACGACAAGCGGGTCGATGTCAGGGAATATACGGCTGTTCCAAGTCCATAGGTTAAAGTCCGCCATCGTCATGATGCGCGGAACATACGTTCCAGGATCAATATCGAACGCGTTCAGCATGATCAGAAAGTCGCGATCCACTGGCATGAATGTCGGGTCTTTGGGGTGTACCACAAACATGCCCATCATGCCCATTGCCATCTGAACCATTTCATCCGCATGTGGGTGGTACATGAATGTGCCTGACTTGGTCAGGTCAAATTCATAGACATAGGTTTTGTTGGGCGGAATCCCTGGATGGGACAACCCG
>CAJJBH010000045.1 GCA_905182355.1 uncultured Paracoccaceae bacterium
GCCACTCAGAAAATCATATTCACGCCCACAAGCGGTACACTTAGCCATCAGAGTTACCTCACCTTATTCCTCAATCACAACAGCAGTACCGCTCGCCACTAGCATCACCATAGAACCAGCAGCAGACAACTCAACATAATCCAGATCAACACCAACAACGGCATTAGCTCCGACCTCGTAGGCTTCTTTCTTGAGTTCGTAGAGGACAGTCTTGCGAGAGTCCCTCATAGTCTTCTGTACGGCCTCTGAGCGACCACCAACGATGTCTCTCACGCCAGCAAACAAGTCCTTAAAGATATTCATACCAAAGGCGCACTCTGCGGTAACGATTTCAATGCGCTTGGTGATGTTAAGATTGGGGGCTGTTTCTGTGGTAAGAAGGACTTCATTGATAATGGAATCTCTTTTTTGTCGCTCGTTTTCAATCAAACCCAGCCTTGCTATCTCATTTTCGGCCTGTGCTGTAAGTAAAGTACTTTTCTGTTCAGAGACCATTGAGCGATAGCTCTTAATACATGATCGGTTGCTACAGACGCCCTTAGTATCAAACATTCCGAGCCGACAGCCACATTCCGAACATTCAGCCATGTTTATACTCCAACGATTAACTCTTGGAAAATAATGTCTAATTGAGACACTTTGAACAACCCCAGAAGTTTGCCTCTGCTCACGAGCAAAAATCATCAGAATAACCATCGATCACGAATAGGGTTCACAACAGCCAGCAGAAAATACATCTACAAGCGCATGGATGAACTAGGCATTGGTCTGACTAGGGCTGTTAAGTACATCAAAGGTTCTGTCGCCCCAAATGTATAGTCAAGGGCGACAAGCAGTAGTTTAGGATTGATGTTTATTTTCACACTTCAGAAAAGTTTGTGTATGTCAGCCCAAGAGGTTCGGATAAAATTGGCGCAAGAAGATCAAGCAAACCTGTTTCACCTCGATATTGAAGATATGCTTGGTGATCTACTTTGCTGTCCCACCTTTCATAAAGATATAATGTGCCTCCATCCTCAGAAATAGAGGTTTCGATCAGTTTACACCCTTTGTATGCTCGGGTCACAGCAAGTCCATCTGGCGATTTTAGAATGTTTAATAAGTCGGTAATTTTACCGTCATTACAAACAAACTTTGCAACTACACAAATCATCTTAACTCTCCTTCAAATGAAGAGTTATCGTTAACTATCTAAAGTTATCTGTCTAGCCTAAATGGCGAACTAGTTTAAATGGCGAAGTGGGCTGCGTTTGGCCATACAGCAAGGCTACGAAACTACCCTACCCCACTCACCCGAGTCTCTCACAGTTAAGTAAACCAATCTCATCCCAACGCCATCCATTCCATCGCCATCCATCACTCGTGTTTGAAAGCTCCAAACCTGAGGATGAAACCCAACCTGCTTCTGTCCCTTCAACCCCAAAAGCTCACCTCTGCTCCACGAGCAACATTCATTAAAGAAATCAACGCGAATAAGTCACAGCAGCCAACAGAGAATACATCTATTGCGCATGACTGACTCAGGATTGGTCTGACTAGGGCTACTTAATATGATTATAGGGCTAAAGCCCGTCGAGCCTTTGGCTCTTGTTGAAGAAGCTAGGAATCAGATCAAAGCACCATGAGCTTCTCAAGCGGTGTCTTTAAGTTCATCAAAACAGGTCTGTGCTGAACGTGTGTGGTAAGCGTGTGTGGTAAACGTGTGTGGTAGCCCTTCTTACTCACACCACCAAACCCCTTATTTTACTAGTGATTATAGCAATAAAGGGGTGGTGGCAGAGACGAAGGGATTCGAACCCTCGAAGCGCGTTAACGCTTACTCCCTTAGCAGGGGAGCGCCTTCGACCACTCGGCCACGTCTCCGTTGACCCGTCTAGCGATAGGTTTCGAGAGGGGCAAGAGGCAAAGTCGCTGAAATTGCGACGTATGTTTAACGTCGGTATTGTGTAGGTGCGCTGTCGGGCAATTTTGGGGCCGCACCATAGAGGTGCTTTAACGTCGTGACCCACACCGTAAAGTAGTGGTGAGGAGAACGGGATCGTTGCTAAGGTCTTACATGCAGACAGCATTGTGGTTGCATTTGCCGCGGTTGCCACAGCGGCCACGACAGCGGATATGACGCTGACGATGGGGCTGACGGATGGGCATAATACATCCAACCACGGTGGTTTTGTGGACGAGGTGATGCGGCGCGTGGCAAAACTTGCGCCGCTGGGTGAATATGCCAGTGCACAGATTTTTGAGGCCCTGGATGAAGGTGAGGCCGCGTATCAAGCGAAACAGACGCGGCTGATGGACAGGGGGGTGCTGGATGGTGACAGCGAAGGGGCTGCACAGCTGTTGGTGCGCAAGGGGTATATGGAGGCTGGCAGACAGGTCCCATTTAATGATCGGCGGCTGCTTCGAAGCACCCATTACGAAAAGGGGCGCGACAAAGGCATTGCGCTAGATCTTAAGGTGTCCATTGATCTGGCCCAAATGACGGTGGCACGCGCAAGGAACGCTGATGAACGCGGTGCCGCGTTGAACAACCTCGGCAATGTTGAACTTGCATTTTTTGTTAAGAACAGGGTGTCGAAACACTTGGACACGGCGCAAGGCCACGCCGATGCTGCACATGCGGTGTTTAAAGCGGCAGGGGCCAATCACTATTTAGTCATCGCAGACACACGGGTGGATAAGATCGCAACCCGCAGGGCCGCGATCACGTGAAAGTCTAGTTGTTAAACAAGAAGTGCAGCACGTCGCCGTCTTTGACGATGTATGTCTTGCCCTCGGCCCGCATTTTGCCTGCTTCTTTGGATGGTTGTTCACCCCCCAATGACACAAAATCATC
Organism: uncultured Paracoccaceae bacterium; assembly: GCA_905182355.1. GTDB lineage: Bacteria > Pseudomonadota > Alphaproteobacteria > Rhodobacterales > Rhodobacteraceae > Ascidiaceihabitans. Next base: position 2,837 of record CAJJBH010000045.1, read on the forward strand.
ATAGGCGATGGTTTCGGCGCGGATGAACCCTTTTTCAAAGTCACCGTGGATCACGCCAGCCGCTTTGGGCGCTGTGGTCCCTTCGGGGATTGTCCATGCGCGGGCTTCTTGTGGCCCTACAGTGAAATAGGTTTCCAAGTGCAGCAATGTGTAGCCAGCGCGGATCAGGCGGTCTAGGCCCGCCTCAGTCAGTCCCATTTCTTCGAGGAACATTAGGGCCTCGTCTGGTTCCAGCTTGCTGATTTCATCTTCGATCTGGGCCGAGATTATGACGGCGCTGTTGCCTTGGGAGGCGGCCATTGCAGCGACGGCTGTTGAGTGGTCATTGCCGTCGGCGGCTTCGGCCTCGCCCACGTTGCAGACGTATAGGACGGGTTTGGATGTGAGGAGTTGCAGCATTTTCCACTGCTTTTCGTCATCCTCGTGGATTTCAAGAACCCTTGCCGGTTTTCCCTCTTCCAGTGCTTCGAGCGCCAGTTTCATCAGGCGTTCCTGATCAACGGCATCTTTGTCACCGCCGCGCACTTTGCGACCTGAATTTTTCAGACGTTTTTCAAGTGAATCGATGTCGGCCAACATCAGTTCGGTTTCGATCGTTTCGGCGTCAGACACCGGATCAACGCGTCCCTCAACGTGGGTCACATCGCCGTCTTCAAAGCAGCGCAGCACGTGTGCGATGGCGTCAACTTCGCGGATGGTGGCGAGGAACTGATTGCCAAGCCCTTCGCCTTTGGATGCGCCTTTGACGAGGCCAGCAATATCGACGAAAGTCATACGCGTGGGAATGATTGTTTTTGATGCAGCAATAGCCGCCAATTTATCAAGCCGCGCGTCAGGCACGCCCACTTCACCCACGTTGGGTTCGATTGTGCAGAACGGGAAATTCGCAGCCTGTGCGGCAGCCGTTTTGGTCAAGGCGTTAAAAAGCGTGGATTTGCCCACGTTTGGCAAGCCGACGATGCCCATTTTGAAACCCATGATGTTCTCCCGCGCGTTGATATAGACTGGTTTTGGCCGCTTCTAGTGATCGAATGACGGCGGTGCAAGCGTCGTGGTGTTATAAGACAACGCGCGGGACCTTGCGCTATTGCGATTGATTTCTCTGTTCAGAATTGGCATTGCGTACGGACCAATCCGCAAAGGCTATTATCATGACCCGTATCGACGCAAAATTCGCTGAACTTAAAGCTGCACATAAGAAGGCATTTGTGTCTTATGTTATGGCGGGTGATCCAGATTTTGACACCTCGCTTGAGATTGTGCGCGGGCTGCCTGCGGCGGGTGTGGATATCATCGAGCTGGGTTTGCCATTTACGGATCCGATGGCGGATGGGCCGACCATTCAACTGGCAGGGCAGCGTGCGCTTGAGGGCGGGATGACGTTGTCGCGAACATTGGAATTGGCAGCGAAATTTCGCGAGAATGACGATACAACCCCGATTGTTTTGATGGGCTATTACAACCCGATCTATAGTCGCGGCGTTGATAAGTTTCTGGTCGATGCGAAGGCTGCTGGCATTGACGGTTTGATCGTGGTGGACCTACCACCCGAGGAAGACAGCGAGTTGTGCATTCCCGCGCAGGCGGCTGGGCTGAATTTCATCCGTTTGGCGACGCCAACAACGGATGACGCGCGCCTGCCCCGCGTTTTGCAGAATACGTCTGGTTTTGTGTATTACGTGTCGATCAATGGCATTACCGGTGCTGCTGAAGCGCAGGCAACCAACGTCGGCCCTGAAGTTGCGCGTATTCAGGCCGCATCAGGCTTGCCCGTTATCGTGGGCTTTGGCGTAAACACGCCTGAAAAAGCAGAAGCGATCGCGTCTGTTTCTGATGGTGCGGTTGTGGGCAGTGCGATTGTGGCGAAGATTGGCGCGGGCGATAGCGTCGCGGATGTTTTGGCGTTTGTAAAAACCCTGTCTGATGGGGCACACCGCGCCTAAGTCAGCGGTTGTCGATGTCCGTATCGCGTTGGTTGTCCAAATAGCTGCGCAACGCGCTGAGTGCGGGCTTGATCTGGCCAAGCGATTGCATATCCAGATTTTGCTTGAACTTGGGAAAGGCCATGGCCAAATCTTTGTTCGTGGTTCCAATCAATGTGCGCCCTGCATCGGCAATCCACGCCTGTTTGGATCGCCCGTCGTCGGGGTTAGATTTCAAAACAATCAGCCTCCGCTTCTCGAATACCTTCATCGTATGAGTCATTGAAGTTTTTGGCGTTTGACCATCGCGCCCACGCATTGGGTAATTAAGAACTGAAAATGCGGGGCACTGATACCGTCAGGTAACTGCGCCGCCTAGGCCATCTGGATACAGGTCCAACTGAACGTCATAGCCACCAGCTGAGGCAGCACTGCGCGTCTGTCTAAAAGCACCCCAGTCCAATTGTAATTTGACGGTCACGTGGATCGGTATGCGGCAAACGTCGTGTGGTATCATCGCGCAGAATGAATGCATCTACGCCTTCAAGTTCGATACTCAAAGGCTGAAGGGTATGGGGACAGGGGACAGGGTGCCAAACGAGAAGGCGTACAGGGTTGATCGTCATAGCCCCCTGCCATACTCCAAGGCGCTTGTGCCGCGTGTGGCGTTCGCGTCGCCAAGAAGGTTTCGATGGATGAACTTGCCGCCAAATTGGTGCCGCCACCAAACAGTGCAATGGCTTTTCTGCGTGAAAGGGTCATGTTGATTTCGCTTAGTACTATTTCGCAGTAGATTTCCAAGTTGCGGAAATCAATCAAAATTGGTAACCAAAACTAACCAATTGGAAAGGGTCTGATATGCCTGTCATCACCAACATAAAAGACTTGCAGCGCATTCACGAACGACGCGTCCCGCGCATGTTCTATGATTATGCAGAATCTGGCAGCTGGACCGAACAGACCTTTCGCGAAAACACCACCGACTTTGATCAGATCCGACTACGCCAACGTGTGGCGGTCGATATGTCAGGGCGCTCAACCGCGACCAAAATGATTGGTCAAGATGTGGCAATGCCCGTGGCTTTGGCTCCTGTTGGTCTGACAGGAATGCAGCATGCAGATGGTGAAATTAAAGCCGCCCGCGCCGCCGAAGCATTTGGTGTGCCCTATACGTTAAGCACGATGTCGATCAATTCGATCGAAGACGTGGCGGCGGCCACAACCAAACCGTTTTGGTTCCAGCTGTACACAATGCGCGACGCGGATTACGTCAGCCGTTTGATCCAGCGGGCCAAGGACGCCAAATGTTCAGCGCTTGTGATCACACTTGATCTGCAAATCCTTGGACAACGCCATAAAGACCTGAAAAACGGGCTAAGCGCCCCACCCAAGTTGACGATCAAGACATTGGCCAATTTAGCAACCAAATGGACATGGGGTTTGCAAATGTTGCGCGCGCAACGTCGTGAGTTTGGCAATATCGTGGGCCATGTTGACGGCATCAGCGACGCGTCCAGCCTAGGCGCGTGGACCGCAGAACAATTTGATCTTAGCTTGGATTGGGGCAAGATCGCTAAGATTAAGGAACAATGGGGTGGCAAAGTTATCCTGAAAGGCATTTTGGACGCTGAAGATGCTAAGATGGCCCTGAAAGTTGGCGCAGATGCAATTATCGTGTCCAACCACGGCGGGCGCCAATTGGACGGCGCATTGTCGTCGATCCGTGCCTTGCCGTCGATCTTAGAGGCTGTAGGCGATCAGATTGATGTGCATCTAGACAGCGGTATTCGGTCGGGCCAGGATGTTTTGAAAGCAATGGCGATGGGGGCCAAAGGCACTTATATCGGACGCGCATACATCTACGGGTTGGGCGCGATGGGCCAAGCAGGTGTTACGTCTGCACTCGAAGTGATCCACCGCGAACTCGACACGACGATGGCATTGTGCGGTGAAACCCATGTCGACAATTTGGGACGTCACAACCTCTTGATTCCAAAAGATTTTGAAGGTCTCTGGCAAGATTAAGGAAGGGGCTAGAATCCTTTTCAAAATCGCTGTAAATTCCGCTTATGTTAGTGTTTTTTGAACAAAATCTTGTGTTTTTAGCTGTCCCCAAGACGGGTACAACAGCTATCGAAGGGGCATTGCGTTCAAAGGCTGACATTGTCTTTGCCAAAAGCCGCAAACATACCACTGGTATGCGGTATCGCATGAAAATAGCCCCGTTTCTAAAAGACACCTACGAGATAAAGCCAAAGCCGTTTGCCGTCATGCGCAATCCGGTTGAACAAATCTGCAGTTGGTTTCGGTATCGCCAAGCTGTGGATGAAGCAAATTCAGAACGAAGCACCGAAGGGCGCAGCTTTGACGACTTTGTTCTGGCAGTGATTGCAGATGAACCACCTGTGTTTGCGGCGATTGGCAGCCAGTATAATTTCCTGACTTCAAGCCGTGGCAGGCTGCTTGTCGCACACCTGTTTTCCTATGAGGCCCAGCCTGTGTTCCGCACATTTTTGACGGATCGTTTTGGGGATGATTTGAAATTCAAGCAGAAAAACGTATCCCCCAACGCCGACACAACCCTATCCCCAGAGGTTGAGGCAAAGTTACGCAAGGCACGCAGCAAAGAATTCAAGCTATACGATCGCTTGATGGCGGCGGATGGGCATCTGCAAAATCCCCGGGCGTAAGACTGGTTAGCTTTTGATTGATTTTCGCAGGTTTCTTGCCAGCATTGGGATCAGAATACCTGCCACCAAAACCAAAAGTGCGGCGATCATGAAAAACGACGTCGCCAACCCCAACCCTTCGGACACGAACCCCATAAAAGCTGGTCCCATAAAGAACGCGCACTACCCAAGGACCGAGGCACGGTTGATCGCCACTGTCCGCAGTTATTTGGGCACGGAGCGCCCCAACATTGCAAGTGCCAGTGGTCCCAACCACCGATATGCCTAAGCCACCCAACGCAAAGCCGACATATGCCATTTGAATGGTGGTCGCCGCTGCAGCGAGGGCGATCCCAATGGCTGACAGCATGCAGGCCGTGGCCATCAGGATCAGGTCAGGCACATATTTTGAAACTGCATGTCCACTGAGCCGCCCAAATCTCATCGTCAGCCCAAGAACCGCTGGACCCAGCGCCCCCTCGCCCGCGCCACCGCCAAGGCTGCGTTCGATGTGAAGAGCGGACCAGCCCTCGGTTGAGGACTCCGTCAAAAACGCCATCAGTACAATCAACCCGGTGATCCAGATCAGCGCGGTTGGCAGTTTGCCGTTTACAGCGACGTCATCTTCATCCTCATCAATGTGCGTGTCAGGGCCATACATCACAAAGCAAAGCAGCAAGATCGCCACCATCAGCACTAAAAAAACTTTGATAGTAGACCAACCCGCCACACGTGCGGCCCCCGTTAACAAGGGAGCTCCGGCATAACAAAACGAATAGAATGCGTGATTAAGGTTCATCAATGGTCTTTGATTGCGGGCCTCAATTCCTGCAATCCGCGCACTGGAAGAGACGTCAATGATCACCGACCCTGCAGATGCAAGCCCAAGGGCCAGCATGAAACTGATAGGCCCTGCTGCGACACCAACCCATAGAAACCCAGCGCTTACGCCAACTGCGCCAACGACCAAGGAGAATGGGCCTGCAAGTCGTTCGCTGAGCGGAGCCAAAAACATCGCGCCAACCGCCCCCAGCGCCGAGATCAAAACGAGCAGACCATAGGTCGCGTCCGAAACGCCCAAATCTGCTTTGATAACATGCATTTGCGCAAAATAACTGGCCCACGCTATACCTATCACAGCCAAGGCGTCATGGGTTTGCGCGACAGATAAAGATCGTTCATAAATGCCATACACATCAGGTGTCAGACTGTGCATGACCCTGCAAGATGCAAGGGGCGTAAAAAGCGCTTTTATCAGATGCAAATCCGGTCTATACGCGCCTCTTCACGCGGGACGACAGCCTTGGAGGCGTCCTGCCTTATTTATATTGGAGAATTACTATGGCTGGAGAGATCCCTGATCTTGAAGCTCTGGAACGCACGGGGACAGGCAAGGGCGCCGCTCGTCAAGCACGTATTGCTGGTATGGTTCCGGGCATTGTTTTTGGTGGCGACACAGATCCGCTTCCGATCAACATCCCGTTCAATAAATTGCTGAAAATGCTGAAAGCTGGCCGTTTTAAGTCCACGCTGTTCAACATGAAAGTTGAAGGCCATGACGACGTTCGCGTTATCTGCCGCGACGTTCAGCGCCACGTTGTTAAAGACTTGCCAACGCACGTCGACTTCATGCGCCTCAAGCGTACAACACAAATCAATCTGTTCATTCCAGTTGAGTTTATCAACGAAGATGAGTGCCCGGGCCTTAAGCGCGGCGGTGTTTTGACTGTTGTACGTAACGAGATCGAATTGATCGTAACTGCAGGTGATATTCCTGAAGTTCTGACTGTTGATTTGACTGGTTTGGACGTTGGCGACACAATCAACCTTTCCGCGATTAAGCTGCCAGCTGGTGCTAAATCAACGATCGACCGTGATTTTGTTGTTGGTAACATCGCGGCTCCATCCAGCTTGCGATCTTCTGAAGACGCAGAAGAAGAAGCAGAGACAGATGTTGAAGTTGAAGCTACGGCACAAACTACAACTGAATAATAAATCCGATCCCGAACGGGTGAAGGTGAAATGGCGGGGCTCCTTTTGGGGCCCCGTTTTTTTGTGGCCGCTGCTGTGGGCGTTGCCCCCAGACCCCCAGAATATTTTTGGCCAAAAGAATATGGTGCCGCGCTGGAGGTCTGCCCACCGTTTGTGATATGTTTGCTTTTAATCTGTTTGCAAGTTGAGGGTATGCCATGAAGTTAATTGTTGGATTGGGGAACCCCGGGGGTAAGTATGCCCACAATCGCCATAACATTGGATTCATGGCATTAGATATGATGGCGGGCGATCATGGGTTCGGCCCATGGAAGTCAAAATTTCAGGGATCTGTTTGTGAAGGCCGGTTCGGACCTGATCGCGCAGTGTTGCTGAAGCCCGAGACATTTATGAACAATTCTGGCCAATCGGTTGCGGCTGCAATGAAATTTCACAAAATTGATGCAACAGATGTAATTGTTTTTCACGATGAACTTGATCTGGCCCCAGCCAAAGTCCGTTTTAAGATGGGTGGTGGGCACGCTGGTCACAACGGTTTGCGTTCGATCCATGCACATATCGGCCCCGATTATGGACGTATTCGTATGGGGGTGGGCCACCCCGGCCACAAAGATCGTGTATCGGGCTATGTCTTAAGCGATTTTTCTAAGGCTGATCAGGACTGGCTGGATGACGTTCTGCGTGGTTGCGCCGATGGGGCCCCTCATCTGGCGGCAGGCGACCCGCCTAAGTTTATGAATGCTGTTGCGTTACGTGTGGCCCCGCCCCGTCCAAGCACTGGGCAGCGCCCACCCAAGGTCGTGACCGAGCGGCCTGCAAAGGTTGCCGCTGCACCTGATCTAGACACACGTTCTTCCATGCAGAAGTTGATGGATCGCTTTAAGTGAACCTTTTGCAAGCCTTTGAAGATCAAGCTATTTCCTGCGGACGCTTAGACTCTCCCTTCATGGGGAGGTTATTGCGTGTCTTAGCGCAAGTCTGGCAACCCAAAACGCGTTTGGGTCAAGCGATGGCTGCGTATACCGGCGATATTGGACCTGTTGGTCATTCTTTGCCACTGCGCATTGCTGGTGGCCTTCATGCGTTGGTTCTGACCGGGCGAGATGAGGGTTTGATCGCGGCCTATCCGCCGCATACCGTAGACACCCACACTTTGTCATCGGCGGTCACCTTGGCATTAAGCGAACACGAAGCGTTCCTGATGGAGTGGGCCAAAAGCCCACCCCAAACCAATGAGGTCCGCCGATCCGCGGTATTGATAGCAGGCGCCCTGGTTGCGCTGTCCCATTTTCAACGCCCAATCGTACTATCTGAATTGGGGGCCAGTGGCGGTTTGAATCTGATGTGGAATCACTTTGATTTAAAGATAGGTGGCACTTCTTTTGGGCCTAAGGATCCTGCCCTCACGTTGTCACCCGATTGGGATGGTCCTTTACCGCCACACGCGTCAATCGACATAGTTGAACGGACTGGTATTGATCTTAACCCTTTGGACCCAAATGATCCCGATGATTTATTGCGCCTCAAAGCCTATCTGTGGGCAGATCAAGCACATCGCTTGGCGTCGACGCAGGCCGCAGCTTCTGTGCTGAATGTCGTTGTTGAACGCGGTGATGCGATTGATTGGTTAGAATGCAAGCTTGCGAGCCCCAAAGCGGGTCATTTGCATTTGATCCAGAATACAGTTGCTTGGCAGTACTTACCTTCAGACGCGCAAAAGCGTGGTATCCAATTACTTGAAGCAGCAGGCGCGCACGCAACGCCAGACACTCCTTTGGCATGGCTGTCGATGGAAAATGACGGCGATACAACAGGCGGTATCGGTGCTGCGATCACGCTGCGAATTTGGCCGGGTAACGTGACCCTACATTTGGGCCGTGCCGATTTTCACGGGCGTTGGGTTCAGTGGAACGATCAAGCTTGAGCTCCAGACCTATTCAACAGAAAGTACATCTTATGCGCGACCTAATCGGGTGGATCGATCGTACGCGCCCTGTTGTGGCATCTGTGATCAGAAATATCTGCAAGGGTGAAGGTATTGGACGGCTTAGGGCCGTGAACACCCTATTTGATGCCGATAAAATTGTTCATAATTTCTCAAACATGAATGCTGCATTTCTGAATGTCGAATTGAAACAGGGCGACGGCCCAGCAACTCAGCTTCCTGTTGGCCCAGAGCTGACAATGCCACCCGAATACAGCGCTTGGACCACCAAACGTGCTGTAACTTCGATGCTTGTTTTAAAAAACGGCAAAATTGCTCATCAATCCTATTACCAAGGTACAGGCCCCGACGATCGCCGCATCAGCTGGTCTGTCGCCAAAAGCTATATGTCTGCCTTGTTTGGTATTCTGGTAGATGAAGGGGCCATCACATCGCTGGACGATCCGGTGACGAGATATGTGCCTAGACTAATCGGCGGCGCATATGACGGTGCCAGCGTGCGTGATGTCTTGCAAATGTCCAGCGGGATCGCGTTCGACGAGGATTATCTGAGTTATGACAGTGACATAAACCAAATGGGCCGCGTGCTGGCTTTGGGTGGCAAGATGGATGATTTTGCTGCGGGTCTGACCAAGACCATCGCCCATGCGGGTCAACAATGGCAGTACACGTCTATCGACACCCACGTGGTCGGTATGATCGCACGTGGTGCGACAGGGCGAAACATAACTGACCTGATGAGTGAGAAAATCGTTAGCAAGTTAGGTCAAGAACAAGCGCCCTACTATGTGACGGACGGCGATGGTGTCGCATTTGTCTTAGGTGGGTTGAACATCACAACACGCGACTATGCGCGGTTTGGGCAGATGATCTTGCAGGACGGCCAGTGGAATGGGGAGCAGGTTGTGCCTGCTGATTGGATAGCGCAATCTACCTGCGCATCGGCCAAAACCGCGGTGGGCGAAATTGGGTATGGGTATCAATGGTGGGTTCCTGTAGGTGCGGCCAAAGGTGAAGAATTTATGGCCCGTGGCATCTATGGGCAATATATCTACATCGACAAGCCTGCGGGTGTTGTTATTGTTTCGACAGGTACGGACAGATTGTTCCGCGAGGATGGCGTGATCGATCAAAATATAGATATGTTCCGTCAAATCGCAACTGCAAGCAAAGGGTAAAATATGGAACCAGATGATAGCGTGAATGTCTTAGGTGCCCCCCTTGGCCTTTGTGGGCTTGACCCTGTGACAGGATTTTTTCGGGACGGTCACTGCAATACATGCAAACAGGATCAGGGCAGCCATACCGTTTGTGCGGTTATGACTGCCGAATTTCTGGCCTATTCAAAATACGTTGGAAATGACCTAAGTACGCCGCGCCCTCAATTTGGATTCGACGGATTGAAGGCAGGGGACGCTTGGTGTTTGTGCGCTGGACGTTTCTTGCAAGCCCATGATGAAGGCTGCGCGCCTTTGGTCAATCTGGCAGCCACACATCAACGTGCGTTGGAGATTGTGCGCCTTGAGGTGCTGCAACAGCACAGCACCCTAAAATCTTAAGATGAAACGAAAAAAGGCACCTCGATGAGATGCCTTTTAGTCTTCAAAATATATCGATTTAGACGAATTCGCCCATGTCGAAGTCTAACGCCCGTGCCACGGTAAAGATGTCTTTGTCACCACGCCCACACATGTTCATGCAGATGATATGATCCGCTGGCAATGTCGGCGCGATCTTCATCACATGTGCCAACGCGTGGGACGGTTCTAGTGCGGGTATGATCCCTTCAAGGGTGCAGCAAAGTTGGAACGCTTCAAGCGCTTCAACATCCGTGATGGACACGTATTGCGCCCGTCCGATTTCATGCAGCCATGCGTGTTCTGGGCCAATGCCCGGGTAATCAAGTCCTGCAGAAATCGAAAACCCTTCGAGGATCTGACCATCGTCGTCTTGCAGTAAATACGTCCGGTTGCCGTGCAGAACGCCGGGGCGCCCGCCCGTTAATGACGCGCAATGCTCCATCTTGGCATTCACACCTTTACCACCTGCTTCAACACCAATGATGTTGACCTCTTTGTCATCGAGGAATGGGAAAAACAGACCCATCGCGTTTGATCCGCCACCAATGGCAGCAACCAATGTATCGGGTAAACGGCCTTCGGCCTCATGCATTTGTTCGCGAACTTCTTTGCCCATAATGGATTGGAAATCTCGGACCATCGCAGGGTATGGATGCGGACCAGCAACTGTTCCGATACAATAGAATGTATCGTCAACATTGGTCACCCAGTCGCGCAGCGCGTCGTTCATTGCGTCTTTAAGTGTGCCACGGCCAGACGTTACCGGAATGACTTCGGCCCCCAAAAGGCGCATTCGGAATACGTTTGGCGCCTGACGTTCAACATCATGAGCCCCCATGTAGACCACACATTTCAGGCCGAATTTCGCACAGACGGTTGCAGTTGCAACGCCGTGTTGACCTGCGCCTGTCTCAGCGATGATGCGCTTTTTGCCCATGCGACGTGCCAGAATGATCTGGCCCAACACGTTGTTAATTTTATGCGCACCGGTGTGGTTCAGCTCATCACGCTTCATGTACACTTTAGCGCCACCAAGATGTTCGGTCAGGCGCTCGCAGTGATACAGCGGGCTGGGACGGCCAACATAGTGGGTCCAAAGAAAGTTCATTTCTTCCCAAAAGCTGTCGTCTGTTTTGGCTTTCTCATATTCTTCCTCAAGGCTGAGGATCAGCGGCATCAATGTCTCGGAGACAAAACGCCCGCCGAAATCACCAAACCGCCCATTTTCATCAGGTCCGGTCATAAAGGAATTGAAAAGATCGTTCATCACAGTGCTCCACTTCGCTGCGTTTGGATGTAGCTTATGGATGCAGACGCGTAAAGCGGGCTATCTGCGCTTTTGTGTTATGCCCCGTCTATAGCCCGCGACATATCACCCGCGTCAGCGCGCCGTAGCACTGAACAGGGTCTTCGTTGCTAAAGCTGACTGTGTTTTTTGAGTATAAGATTTTTTCCTCGTACTTCACGTTCAACAGCGATTTGATAAAGGATGCACAGGCACTGCGCCCGAACTTACAGGTTGTGAAAATCAACTGGATCATTGGATCCTGATCCACGTTGGTATCCAAACCATCGATGCGCGTCAAAAGTTGACTTTAAATCTCAGCATAAACCTCCGCTTGACTTGGGTTTGTCACGAATAGGGCGACGGCGCCGCCTGCCAACAGCATGAGCACCATTAAAAATTTCATACTGTACCCTTAACTGCCGCCATGAACCCATCGATCATTGCAGCGTCTTTTACGCCAGGTCTACTTTCAACGCCCGAACTTAGGTCAATCTGACGTGCCCCTGTCATCCGAATTGCCTCAGCAACATTTTCGGCTGTCAGGCCACCTGCCAACATCCACGGCACAGCCCATCGACGCCCCGCGATCAAACGCCAGTCGAAGGTCAATCCATTACCCCCTGGTAGATCCGCATTTTTAGGCGGCTTCGCATCTACAAGGATCTGGTCAGCCACCTTCATATAGTCATCAAGCGCTGGCAAATCTGTCGCGTCCGCCACGCCCACCGCCTTCATCACAGGCAGACCGTAACGCGCCTTAACTTCCTGAACACGTGCTGGGGTCTCGTTCCCGTGTAACTGCAACATATCAAGAGGAACCGCCGCTGTCAGCGCATCCAAAAATGCATCGTCTGCGTTCACAGTCAACGCAACCTTGGCCAGTCCTATGGGTGCCTCAACAGCCATCGCAGCAGCCTGTTGAAACGAGACATTGCGAGGGGATTTAGGAAAGAACACAAAACCACAGTAGACTGCGCCGGCCTGTGCAACGGCGTGCACATCACTGGGCTGCGTAAGCCCACAGATTTTCACAGCTACATTTTTGGACATGTTAGATCAGCTGGCTTTGTCGAGCAGGGCCAGAACATCATCCTGACCACCCTCAGCGTCACCCCTTAGACGGGCGACTTCACGTTCTAGACGACGCACATTGCGTCCAACTTTGGACGCTTCAGACCGTACAGAATGTTCACGGAACCATTCCCAGACGAAACCAACCATTACACCTGCAATGATGCCGCCAAAGATGACGACAAACAACGGCAAATTAATGGATGGGTTCACAGCAAACAGTCCTGCCAATTCGTTTGGCAAAACTTTCAAAGTAACGATTGAACGATTGGCCAAAGCCACCGATATTAATGCCACCGCGAAAAGCGCGATGCAGGCATAACGAATGTAGCGCATTTTAAGCGTTCCCGTTCAGACGATCACGAAGCAATTTACCAGTCTTAAAAAACGGTACGTGCTTTTCGTCGACTTTAACCGTTTCGCCCGTGCGTGGATTACGACCAACACGTGCATCACGTTGCTTGACTGAAAAAGCGCCAAAGCCGCGCAATTCAACACGATCGCCGCGTGACATGGCAGATGTCACCTCGTCAAAGATCGTATTTACAATACGCTCAACGTCGCGCTGATAAAGATGTGGGTTTTCGTCCGCTATTTTCTGGATCAGTTCAGACCGTATCATAGATTATTCCCCCAAAAGCATAATGTGTGTTTCTTTGTGACTATAGGCACGTTTGACGTTTGCGTGAATAGAGAGAAATGGAAATAGGTCTGTTACTACACGCTAATTCAGCGTTTTTTCGCCGACCTACAGTAGAATATTCAAATACAGAGGAGAAAAATCATATCGCCCGATGATGTATTCCATTTGATTCGGTGATCATGTTCGAGTGGATTTTACATAAAAAAGGCCCCGCACAAATTGTGCGAGGCCCCAATTCTTAGCAAATAAGCTGTGAAGCTTAGTCGTCAGATGGCTTCAACGCTGCACCAAGGATATCGCCCAAAGATGCACCGGAGTCAGAGGAACCATACTGTTCGACGGCTTCCTTTTCTTCCGCAATCTCACGCGCTTTGATGGAAACACCCAAGCGACGTGTTTTCGCATCAACGTTTGTGATCCGCACGTCAACTTTATCACCAACCGAGAAACGCTCTGGGCGCTGCTCTGCACGGTCACGTGACAGGTCTGAGCGACGGATGAAGGATTTCATGCCTTCATATTCGCACTCAACGCCGCCTTCTTCGATCGCAGTGACAGTCACAGTTACGATGGAACCGCGCTTAACGCCGCCCACTGCTTCTGCGAACTTGTCGCCACCAAGACCTTTGATCGACAAGGAGATGCGTTCTTTCTCAACATCAACTTCGGATACAATGGCCTGAACCAGGTCGTTCTTCTGGTAGCTTTGGATCGCGTCTTCGCCACGTTCGTCCCATGATAGGTCGGACAGGTGAACCATGCCGTCGATGTCGCCTTCAAGGCCAACAAACAAACCGAATTCGGTGATATTTTTGACTTCACCTTCGACTTCAGTACCTTCAGGGTGCGTTTCTGCAAACACTTCCCATGGGTTGCGCATAGTTTGTTTCAGACCAAGGGAAACACGACGTTTTGTACCATCGATTTCCAAAACCATAACTTCGACTTCTTGAGACGTAGATACGATTTTGCCCGGGTGTACGTTCTTCTTTGTCCAAGACATTTCAGAAACGTGAACCAAACCTTCAACGCCAGCTTCCAGCTCAACAAATGCGCCGTAATCCGTGATGTTGGTTACGCGACCAGTGTGCGTGGATTCCAGTGGGTATTTCGCTGCAACCAGATCCCATGGATCTTCTTGCAATTGCTTCATGCCCAAGGAGATGCGGTGTGTCTCTTTGTTGATCTTGATCACCTGAACTTTGATCGTTTCACCGATTGTCAGGATTTCAGATGGGTGGTTCACACGGCGCCATGCCATGTCCGTGACGTGCAACAAGCCGTCAACGCCGCCCAAATCAACAAACGCACCGTATTCAGTGATGTTCTTAACAACACCGTCAACGTTTTGGCCTTCGGTCAAGTTGCCGATGACTTCTGCGCGCTGTTCTGCACGTGATTCTTCAAGGATCGCGCGACGGGAGACAACGATGTTGCCACGACGACGGTCCATTTTCAGAATTTGGAACGGCTGCTTTAGCCCCATTAATGGGCCTGCATCGCGCACCGGACGTACGTCAACTTGGGAACCCGGAAGGAACGCAACTGCGCCGCCCAGGTCAACCGTAAAGCCACCTTTAACTCGGCCAAAGATCGCGCCTTCAACGCGGGCTTCACCAGCGTAGGCTGTCTCAAGACGATCCCATGCTTCTTCGCGACGTGCCATCTCGCGTGAGATAACCGCTTCGCCTTTGGAGTTTTCGACCTGACGGAGGAACACTTCAACAATATCGCCAGCAGCGATTTTGGGTGCTTCTCCGGGATCTGCAAATTCTTTAATGTCGACGCGGCCTTCCATCTTATAGCCTACGTCGATAATGGCTTGGCCCGCTTCAATCGCGATAACCTTACCTTTAACAACGGATCCCTCTTCAGGGGTGTCCATTTCAAAGCTTTCGTTCAAAAGTGCTTCAAACTCGTCCATCGTATTTGCCATGTGGCGTATATTTCCTAATCTTACTTTGTTTTTGGCCGTGCGGTTGTCTCCGCCGGTCTTAAGGTTTGGTCAGCGTGGTATGCAAAACAAAGAGGGCCGGACTGGTCCGAACCCTGCTCAATCTCGATGGTTTGCGGGTTTTCACCTTGCTCACGCTCGCGCGTATAAGGAGAGTCGCGGGTTTTGGCAAGCTGGGGTTACGGGTCCACTTGGAGTTTGTGGACCGCGTCGAGCATGGCCTGATGGTCGGAGTTATATTTTTCAAGACGTTCTAAGAGAGGGTGCCATTCCGCGAAACCAAAGTTTCTAACATTTGCGAAAGTCTCGCCATCGA
>CAJJBH010000046.1 GCA_905182355.1 uncultured Paracoccaceae bacterium
CGTTTCTCGCAACCAGCGTTTTCAGGGGTTTTAGACACGAGCGGTAAAGCGATGCTGTAGCTTAGAAACGTTCGAAACGGAGCAAAGGCCGGTTCATGCAAATATGGTCTACTTAATTTACGTACAGGTTACCAAAGGCCGTCTTCGGCTCATCGTTCGAGCGATTTGCGAATGCAGCGAGTGTTGCGCAAGCCATGACAGAAAGGAGGGTGCTGTCTCGCGATCTCAGGGCATCGGGCGAAGTGGACGCTCGGGGCTGCGACACAGTTTTTACTATCTGCAAACCCAGCTAACGGCGGCGGTGGTCCCTTGTCACAGGGTGTAAAAACCAAGTCCGAAGTCTTATGCTACTTGTTTGCGGCTAAGCCCACTCGTTAACGCTATGCGAACAACTTCCAGTGTAAATTCTATTGCTGGTTTCAGTACCATTCGTGTTCTCTTTTAGTGTGTAGTATGCGGTCAAAGGAGCGGCACCAAACCGTGACAAGTCTTATTCATTTTTACCCACATCCAGATTGCACATACCGGTCTGGGCCATTGCGATGCTCATTTCATCGCTTAGTACTTCCCACATGCGGATTAGCCCGGCTTCACCACCCGCCGCGATTGCAAATTGCAAAATACGGCCAAAAAAAGTGAAGTTGGCACCTGACACCATGGCCTTCAAAGCATCTTCGCCCGACCTTAAGCCGCTGTCGAAGAACAGTGGAAAGTCTGGCCCAACCGCTTCACGGATCACTGGCAACATCGCAAAGGGTGACGGGGCGCTTTCCAATTGCCGTGCGCCGTGGCTGGACACTTGAACGGCATCGACGCCTTTGGTTTTTAGCATTTGGGCATCTTCTGGGTCTAAGACTCCTTTGACGACCAGCTTACCGGGCCACGCATCGCGCATTGCCGTAAGCGTATCCCAGTCGGCACGTGCCCGACTTTCGGTACGATCAAATTCGTATCCTGGCATCTGGAAATTTGCCATCTCGGGTTTACCTTTGAACAGCGAGGACAGCGACCAACGCGGGTGCAGTGCAAAATCAATGAACTGGCTTGGCCCAATACGAAACGGCATCTTGAACCCATGGCGCAGTTCACGCGGACGGCGGCCAACTTCGGGCACATCAGCGGTCAGAACAAGCGTCTGGTAGCCTGCTTGGCGTGCGCGTTCGATCAATTTGAATGTTCCACTGCCATCGCCGGTGAAATATATCTGGAACCATGCATGACCGTCAGCAACTTCAACAATTTCTTCCAGAGGGGTCGATGCCACGGTGGAAACCCCGTGCGGTACTTTGTAACGGGCGGCAAGTCGGGCCAACATCAGGTCTGCACCCGGAGCGGACATATTACACATCCCCATTGGTGCAATGCCAAACGGGCGCTCTGCAGGCGCCCCGAAAATCGTGGTCGCCAAAGAACGCTGGCTGACGTCCCGTAGAATGCGGGGCCGCAATGTCATAACGTCAAGCGCTGCGCGATTACGCGCAGCGCCAGTTTCGCGACCTGCGGCCCCGTCAATATAATCGAACACCATCCATGGCAAACGACGACGCGCAATACGACGTGCGTCGTCCGCCGAGTGGATAGCATCCGCGCCCATTTAAGCGCTGACTGCCTTCATGAACCGATCACGGATCACAACAGGATCCATTGTGATAACCGGAAGCTTGATGTTGCCGCTGTCGCATTTGCTGACAATAATAGTCATCTGTTTGCTATCAATCGCAGCTTGCAAAGCCTTACCAGTGTCCACGTCTTTACAAGTAACAACGTTTTCGCAGCCACAAGCTGAAGCTACCGCTTCCAGCTTAGTCTTTTTGCCAGCATATGTCGGCTGATCGCCAGTAGATCCGTAAGACCCATTGTCGATGATCAACAAAATATAGTTGTCAGCGACGTTGTTGGCGATTGTTGGCAAGGTGCCCAAGTTGGTCAAAACTGAGCCGTCGCCATCAATGGAAATGACAGTTTTTGGTTGTGACAAAGCCAAGCCAAGACCGATGGACGAAGACAGACCCATCGTACCCAACATGTAAAAGTTCCAGGCATTGTCATCGATCAGGTGCATTTCCTGACTTGGCAAGCCGATGTTACACACAACCAAATGGTCATGAAGGATTGGCGCGATTTCGCGCAGAATTTCAGAACGTATCATTGGTCCCCGTAGCCTCCCCAGAAGTTTGCATCGGTCAAAATTGCGACCGGCTTGTTGCACATAAATGTGTATTTCAGGATCGCGTCGAACTCTTCCACATCAGACTGGTGGTGGAAGTGGTATGTTGGGACGTTCATCTGTGCCAACAGTGCTTTGGTGTGGACTGCCATTTCAACTTGGCAGGCGACAGGCTCGCGTAACTCACCACGGTAGCTGATCAACATCGGCAGCGGCATCCGGTAATATTGGATCAGCGTGGCCAGCGTGTTAATCGTGACACCGATCGCGGTGTTTTGCATGATGATCGCAGGGCGTTTTCCGCCCATGAATGCACCAGCGCAAAGGCCCATGCCTTCATCTTCTTTGTTGGATGGAATGTGGAAAATCTCGTCGCGTACGTCGATCTCTTCGATCACACCGGCCAGCTGCTTGCAGGGGACGGTTGTGACAAATGAGACGCCGTTTGCAACAAGATCGTCTGTAATCTTCTTGTCGATGTTCATCAGTGGAGGCCTTTCATATTTGGCAATTAGTTAGTTTCAGTATTTCGGTGAACGTGAACGGCACAGCCTGCGTGGCGCACAACGCGCGCGGCGGTTGAGCCAAGAAAGTAATCCCGTAATCCAGGCTTATGAGAGCCGATGACGATGCAATCGACGCCATTGCTGTTGGCGTAATCGATAATGCTGCGGGATGAATGACCTGTGACCAGCACGGGTGTGACGTTTGAAAACGCAGCAGTTTTTTCTGCCAGCATCGCTTTGGCAGTATCAAGTCCAGCTTTGACAGTTTCGTCATCCAGATAAACGCTTACCGAACCTTGGGGCGCTTCATGGACGTGCAATGCAATAATCTCACCCTGCGAACTGCGCAGAGCATCTGCAATCGCAAGCGTCAGAGGCGAAATATCATGATCAAGCGCCATAGGCACAAGTATTTTAGAATACATATTTATTCTCAGTTTTTGTTAAGGCCAAGGGTTCAAGACGATCTTGGGTGCGGCGACTGACCCTGTCCGTAATTCAGCAAAGGCTTTGGCACCGTCTGACAAATCCCGCGTCTGGAACCAATCAAGCGGGCCAAGACGCCCGTCAAAAATCGCCTGCGCAGTGTCGCGGAAATCCTGTGCGGTGTAGGTGTAGGTGCCGATGAATGTGATTTCTTGCAAAGTCATGCGCCGGATGTCTAACCCACCTGTATCTTCGCCCAATCCCACATGCGCGATCACACCACCAGGCGTAGTCAAGGCAGACGCCGTCGTCCGTGTTGCGCTGTAGCCAACTGCATCAACGACCAAGGGGAAATGGTCGTCGGTAGATGCAACTACATGTTCGCCGCAACTATCCCTGAGGAACGCCCTGCGTGCATCGTTGGGTTCGATAATAGTCACATCTGCCACGGCCATTGCTTTTAAGGCAAGTGATGCAGCCAATCCGATGGCCCCACCACCAATCACCAATGCTCGTCGCTGCGCCGCAGGGTGCAATGCTTGGGTGGCAAGCCGCACAGCGTGCCAACTGACGGCCAAAGGTTCTGCTAATGACGCTTTTGCCAGTGGCACATCATTTGGGACTTCGACAAGGTTTTGCATTGGCATTGTAACGAATTGCGCAAATGCCCCCTCACGTGGCTGCATCGAAATAATCTGGCGTGTTGGGCAGAGGTTCTCGCGCCCTGATCTGCAGCAAGCGCAAGTCCCGCAAGTGACCAAAGGGTTGACCGTGACACGCATTCCATCATTTGGACCACCCACAATAACGCCAGCGGCTTCGTGTCCAAGGATCAGTGGCGCAGGTCTGCGCCCATCGTGACCTAGATAAGCGTGCATGTCAGAGCCACAAATGCCTACCGCTTCAACACGGATCAGGTGTTCGTTATTTGTGGTAATAGGGTCAGGTACATCGCGAAAGGCCAGCGTTTCAACGCCGTCATAAACCAGTGCTTTCATTTTGAAGTATACCCCCCGTCGACCATCAGAACCTGACCCGTCACATAGCCGGACGCGTCAGAGCACAAAAAGATAAGTGGTCCGTCAATATCTTCCATTCGACCATTGCGGTTTACGCAGGTTTGGGCTGCATTCCGCGCGGCTCGATCAGGATCGGCAAAGACCGCTTGGGTCAGTTCGGTTGGAAAGAAACCTGGCCCGATTGCATTGGCTGTGATGCCATCTTTCGACCAGCTTTCAGCCATTGCACGGGTCAATTGGGCGATGGCTGCTTTGGTCGCACCATAAGCAATACCACCGGGAAATGCGCGGGTTGTTTGAAGTGACGCGAAATTCACGATCCGTCCCCAACCTTTTTTGCGCATTTCAGGAACCATCGCCTGTGATAAAAAGAACGGTGCCGAAAGGTTCAGCGCAATGGTTTGATCCCAGCCCTCTGACGTCACATCGTCAGCCGCTTCGCGCGTGTTGATACCCGCAGCATGCACCAAAATATCTGGTGCTCCAAAAGGCGTAGATACGGCATGAACCAAATCAGGGATACCTGCCCGATCAGCGACATCGGCCACAACAACCATGCAGTTGTCGCCAATTTCAGCTTTTAAGCTCTCAAGCGCGTCGGCACGGCGTGCAACACCAACAACCTTTGCACCTGCACCAGCCAACGCAACCGCTGTTCGGCGACCAAGGCCAGAACTGGCCCCAGTCACACATGCCACACGACCTGTCAGGTCAAAAATATTCTTTGGATGAGGACGATCTGAATTAGTCATCTGCGGACAGGTCGAATTTTTCATCTGGGAAGTATTTTGCAAGCCGCACATCTGCCGCACGTGCGTGGCCTTCCATGCCTTCAAGGCGTGAAATTCGGGCTGTGGCTTGCGCAACCTGTTTAGACCCTTCACGCGTTGCACGCTGCCATGTGACGATCTTCATGTACTTATGAACTGACAGTCCACCTGTGTAGCTGGCCGCGCCTGACGTTGGCAGCACGTGGTTCGTACCTGTCGCTTTGTCGCCGTAAGATACCGTTGTTTCTTCGCCCAAAAACAGCGAGCCATAACAAGTAAGTCTATCGAGCCACCACTCGAGGTCGATCGCCTGAACGGTCAAGTGCTCTGGTGCATAGCTGTCAGAACATGCGGCCATTTCTTCGCGGTCTGCACACAAAATCACTTCGGCATAATCGCGCCACGCAGCAAATGCGTTTTCGCGGTTCAGCTCAGGTAGATCATCGATCAGGCCTGGTACCAATTCCATAACTTTCTCTGCCAGTTTGCGGTCGTCCGTGATCAACCAAACTGGAGAGTTATAGCCGTGCTCGGCTTGTGATACCAAATCAGTGGCTACGATAAGTGGATCCGCAGTTTTGTCAGCTAGGACCAGACTGTCAGTTGGCCCCGCGATCATGTCGATCCCAACACGGCCAAAAAGAATACGCTTGGCTTCAGCAACAAACTGGTTTCCCGGACCGACAAGGATGTTGGCCTTTGGCAGACCAAACAAGCCAAATGTCATCGCAGCAACACCCTGTACGCCGCCCAAAGCCATGATTTTATCCGCGCCTGAAATGTGGGCCGCATAGACAATAGCTGGGTTCACACCAACGTCGGGGCGTGGTGGGGAACAGGCTGTGATGTGATGGCAGCCTGCTACCTTGGCAGTTGTCACCGTCATAATCGCGCTTGCGATGTGGCTGTAACGGCCACCGGGAACATAGCAACCCGCAGCGTCGACTGGTATGGCTTTTTGACCGGTGATCATGCCTGGAACGATCTCAATCTCGACATCTGAAACAGTTGCCTTTTGTGCCTCGGCAAACCGTTTGACGTTTTCATGGGCGAATTGGATGTCCGCTTTTAGCTTGTCAGAAACAAGCGCACAGGCCGCTTCAATCTCTTCCGGCGTCAGCATCACGTTGCCTTCGTAGCGGTCGAATTTCTTAGCGTATTCAAGCGCCTTTGCGTCCCCTCCCGCTTCGATATCAGACAAAATGCCTTTTACGATTTCGTGCGTTTTGGATGCATCCGAATTGGCAGTCAGGGTTGCTTTTTTGAGGTATTCAAGTGTCATAGTTAGGTCCTACTTAAGAATATCGGGCAACAAGGTCGTTGAGATTGCTGGGATGTAAGCGATCAGCAAAACAACAAAGAACATGCAAAGTACAAAAGGAACGGCGCGGGCGGCAATTTTCAAAATCGATTCACCTGTAATCCCCGAGACGACAAACAAGTTAAGCCCCAGTGGTGGCGTAATGAAACCTACCCCGAGCGCTGTAATCATCATGATACAGAACTGGATTTCGTTCATGCCGATGTTGTCAGCAAGTGGTGCAAGGATCGGTGCAAGGATCACGATGTTTGGCGTCGTTTCCATCACACAGCCCGCTGCGATGAGGATACCAATCATCAGCAAAATAAGAATCCAAGGCTCGTTTGTGAGTGAGGTCACAGACGTCACAAACCCTTGTGGTACACCCATAATGGCCAATGCTTCGGCAAGCGGCGCAGAGAATGCTATGATCGGCAGGATCACACCATTCACCTTGGCTGAACTGACCAACATCGCAGGGAAGTCGGCCAATTTAAGGGTGCCAAGAAAGAACCCCATCAAAATTGTGACCACAACTGCGGTGGCCCCAGCTTCTGTAGGTGTAAGGCGGCCAGAAAAGATGCCGTAAAAAATGATGCCCGGAACGATAAACGCGTACCAGCCTGATTTGAGTGAACGCAGCAAGTTTGTGCCCCACTCAGCAAAGGTCATGTTACCGCCACCCTCGTAGCCGTAGATGCGGTTGACGATTAGATTTGTAATCAAAATCGATAGTAGGATCGCAACGCCGGGAATAAGTGCTGCTAAAAACAGTGTGGACGCCGATATGCCCAGCACAAGGCCAATGATGATATACGCGATGGACGGTGGGATCAGGATGCCGGTACAGGCCCCCGCGGCCACCAACGCACAGGCGTAAGGGCGTGGATATCCAGCCTCAACCAGCCGTGCAATCGTCATACGCCCAACCGCTGCAGCGCCCGCCGCGTCAGATCCCGAGATGGCCGCAAACATGCCACAGACCAAAACCGTGGCGGAGCCAAAACCACCCTTGGTAAAGTTTGTCAAAGCCTCGGCTACATCCAAAAATTTTCGCGACAACCCGGTACGGACCAGCACGTCACCGGTCAGAATGAACAGCGGAATGGCGGTAAGTGCAAAAGCATCGATGCCAGAGAAAAGGCTTTCACCAACAAGGCTGAGTGGTAGATCGCCGGACATGTACAACATGGTAATCGCGGCCGCACCGATGGCGGCCCAAACGGGGACAGCCAAACCGATAAGTGCTACGAAAAGGAGGACTGGTAGATAAAAATCCCAGCCTAGTTCGACAGTCTGTGCAACTTGGTTCCAAAGCATCGCAACGCTCCCTTAATCAAATAATGTGTCGCCCTGATAGACGGGTGTGCCGTCCCTCAGGCTGCGAAAATCACGGACGAACGATTGCAATAAGCGCCAGACAATCAGTGCAAATCCCAGCGGCACAGCCATCAAGAACCACACCTTTGAGATGCGAAGCCCGTCAGTCACCGAACCGAACTTGGCCGAGATATGTACTGTTTCGTATGACCAGTAGAGCGCAATGCAAGCGACGAAGAACATCACCAGATCGCCAAAAATGTATAGAACTGCTTTTGGGCGCGGTGACAGGTAGTGCATCGCGACGTCAATACGGATGTGCGCGCGTTCTTTGACGGCAGCAGCAGCACCAATCCATGCAAGATAGATAAATGAGTATCGAACAATTTCTTCCCCCCAAATCGAGGAATAAGAAAACACTTCGCGTCGCAACACTTCGATCGCCATCGTGATGACCAGCATCGTGTAAAAGGTCAAAAGCAGCCAGCGTTCGGCGTTGCGGTCAATTCTTTTTAGAAAACCCATTGTTCATCCTGACTGTTGGCCAAACGAAATTCATCCATGCAAAGCATGGGTGTGCTCTAGTTCGGTCAGAAAAGGGAAAGTGCCGGGCGCAATTTCTGCGCGCCCGGCCAGAAATGTTTACGCGTCGTGTACGTAATACTTACCTTGTGTGCTGGCAGCTTCTTCCATTTTGTTGAAAGCGTCCATTGAGCCTGCAAGCTCTGTCTTGAAGCTGTCCCACTCGGCCAACTGATAACCACCTACAGATTTCCACTCGTTCAGCTGATCTTCGCTGAGGCTGTGGAATTGCACGCCGGCTTTAGCCAGCTCGGACATTGCGTAAGCACGCGCAGAAGGCACCTTGGAAAGATTTTGGTGCGCTGTCATTTCAGAGCCCCACATGATACCTTCTTGAATGTCGGCAGGCATGGAATTGAACCATTCCAGGTTACATGAATACACTTGGCTGTCTGGAACAGCTTGCGTGAAGGTCACGTGCGACAGGATGTCTTTGAAGCCAAAGACATACAATGCGCCAACGGATGGATCTAGCGCGTCTGCAACACCTTGTTTGATCGCTGAAGGTGTTTCACCCCAAGCAACAGGTGTCGGGTTGGCACCAACCATACGGTAATACTGCTGCAACATCTTTGAACCTGGAACGCGGAATTTGACGCCTGACAGATCAGATGGGCTAAGCACGGCACCAGCTCCGCCTTTGCGCACAGCGACAACACGTGGATCAATGTTCACATAGAACAATGCTTTGAAACCGGCTTCTTCGACTTTCGGGTGCACATTGGCGTTCCAGAAATCAGAGTTCACAAGGTTCGTAAAGCGTTGGTTTGAGCCGCAAAGGTATGGCATGTTGATCAAGTCAACTGTGGACGCGAAAGGCGCGAAGTTGGATACAGAGTGCTGCGCTGCCTGAATAGTGCCGCCTTGTACTTTTTGCACAAGATTGCCGCCGGAACCCAACTGACCACCGGGGGCCAATTTTACGTAAACTTTGCCGTTTGTGGCATTCTGGATGTTCTCTTTAAGGTCAAGCTGCATGATCGGATAGCTGCGCGATGCGCCCAGCACATAGGCTGTGCCGATGATCATGATGTGATCTGCTGCTTTTTCGCGATCGCGTTCTTCATTGGCGGTCTGGGCTGCTGCCTCAGAGGACCAAAGCATGCCTGCACCACCAGCAACCATCGCAGCTGTAAAACCACCCGTTGCTGTCAATCTAAGGAAATTACGGCGTGCGGCCGAAGCCAATTCTTTAATTTCATTACTCATAGTGCTTCCTCCCAGAAGATCGTTAGCTGCCATTTTTATCTTTAAGGTCAGCTTCTTTTTTCAAAATTGCGACAACGAATAAGACCGACGCCGCCAACAGAACCAACATTTCGCCCACGTCGCCTAGAAAGGCGGAATTTGCAAAAGCACCCAATGCGACATTCGCAAAGTAGATGGCAAAAACAACAACAGAGGCTGCAAGAAACATATCGAACTCCCAAGTGGACGAATCGGTTCACGCCTCACTGTAAGCGCTTACATTAATTTTATGCAAGCGCTTACATTTTGAGCATGCAGTATTATATTTGATCGTTTTCCAATTCTCTTCATTGTGATATTAAGAAATCTAAACATAGCGACAAGGCTGACATGCAAGTAGACCGTTCCATCCCGACACTCGACGATGTTGCCAAAGCCGCGGGTGTTTCGACAGCGACAGTTTCGCGCTGCCTCAATCTTCCCGAGCGTGTCGCAAAGACCACGCTGGATCGGGTTTTGAAGGCGGTAAAAGACTTAGGCTATACACCGAACTTCGGTGCGCGTGTTATGGCAGCCAGGCGGACTTTCACCATCGGCGCAATTATACCCACGATGGAAAACGCAATCTTTGCGCGTGGGCTTCAGGCCTTTCAGGAAGAGCTGCGCAACCATGGTTATACGTTGCTTGTTTCTAGCAGTGCATATCGACCAGATGTAGAGAAGGATCAGATAAAAGCCCTTGTTGCGCGGGGGGCCGACGGACTGCTTCTGATCGGCTATGATCGTGAGCCAGAGATTTACAAATACCTCGAACAACAGAAAGTGCCTGTGCTTATCGCCTGGGCATTTTCAAAAAACCATGATCAGCCTTCTATCGGTTTCAATAATCGCAACTCGATGCGTGGTCTGGCGGATCAAGTGATTGCGCTGGGCCATCAACATATTGGCGTAATTTCTGGCATTACAGATGGTAACGATCGTGCAACTCAACGGCTTGAAGGCATTCGTGAAGCAGTCCAAAAAGCCGGTAATAACCCTGATGATTTAGTTGTGATTGAGACGGGATTTGGCATTCAAAACGGTGCCAATGCACTGGACGAATTGCTTCAAGCCTCGCCTCGTCCAACAGCAGTAATGTGTGGGAACGACGTGTTGGCCGTGGGTGCCTTGAGACGCGCAAAGGAGCTTGGAATAGACGTGCCAACCGATCTATCGATAACAGGGTTCGATGACATTGAAATTGCGCAAATAGTGGATCCCAGCCTCACCACGGTCCATGTTCCACACCGCGAAATGGGCTGCAAAGCTGCCACTAAACTAGTTGAAATGGTTGAACGCAGAAGTGA
>CAJJBH010000047.1 GCA_905182355.1 uncultured Paracoccaceae bacterium
AGATAGGCGATCCGTAAGTCGTAAGCGCTCCGCCTAGGTCGTTGTAGTCTTTAACTGCAATTGGCAGGCCACATAAGGATTTTGGGTTTTCCGCATGCCCTCTAACGTCGAATGCCCTTGCCTGTGAGCGTGCTTGTTCAAAACAGTGTATGGGCAATGCGTTAACTTCGGTATCAATAGTTTCAATTCTCTGAATGGATGCTTCAACCAGATCAAGTGGAGACACCTCCTTAGAACGGAGACGCTTGACTGCTTCGGTTGCAGTCATCTGAATGAAATCGTTGATCACATCGCTCATCATGAATTCCTGACTTAGTTGGTTCAACTCGGATTTAGTTCTTTACCAAAAGATGCCGCCAAAGATCAGATTAGTACAGAACTATCGAAATTCGCCGCTTTCGTATGGCAGCTAAGTCCGCAGTCTGTGAGTTCGCCCCTCGCAGATTTTACAATTGCAGCGAAAGTCCGGTTCGGCGGGCCGCACCGGAGCATCTTGATCTCATGACCAAGGTCCGCAAAGGGCCGTTAGCAAACACGGGACAGCATCAGAGCACTGTGTGCCACGCAAAGTGTTCCTCCAAAACTCCACCAACACTGCGTCCTAACACACAAACCCCAAACACTGTGTTCAACACAGCGAATCCGCGCATCAACACGGCAAAAAGTGTGTGTAAGGTGTGTTTTTGATTTTAGGACTTTAGCACCAGGTTAAGCCATTGATATTTATGACTTAAATGGTGCCCGAGGGCGGAATTGAACCACCGACACGAGGATTTTCAATCCACTGCTCTACCCCTGAGCTACTCGGGCACGATCAACTGTAAACAGTTAATGTGTGGCGATATTTAGGACCTTGCGTCGCAGGTGTCCATACCCTTTTCCACTCGATTTAGTGTGGTTTTGCATTTTATTGTTCGACAGCATCGATCGCGACGTCAATATCCTCAGGATCGCGGGATGGAACGGCATAAGAACCGTTCACCCAACGACCCAAATCGACTTCGGCACACCGTTTGGAACAAAACGGGCGGAATTCAACAACCGTTTCGCGTTCGCAAATTGGGCAACTCAACCCAGAACCTCGGACAGTGGCAAGCGCACGCGTTTACGTTGCAATTCATAGTGACCTAGTGGGGTCCAGCCCACCAAAGCGGTTTCGATCTCGTCCGTGCGAAATGATGCGCGCAATGCGACTTCGAATGCACGGCGATCTTTCTTTGGCATCGGGGCCAAATCCAGTGTGATCTGTCCGGCCAAACCGCGCACACGCAAGGCTTGCGGCAACCGTTTTGCACACAGCATGTTGGCTTTGATCCCAGCAGCCAATGAGGCGTCGTTGCCCGTATTCACGTCTACCGCAATCAAGGCCCGTGTCGGTTCAATATACATGCCACCGGAATTGCCAAAGCTCTCGAATGTCCCTGCTGCCGCTTCCAATGCGTCCAACACGCCGTGGTCCTCAAAACCACCAGCCTGCGTCACCACTTCGGCCGTCTCGGTCCAGTCGCGCCATGCAAGGACGTGGGGCAAATCGCCTGCCACCAACATCGCCATTTCAACGCTGTCGTCGTTGATGACAGAATCGGCAAGCCCTGCCATTTCCTCGATATCATCCGCAATGTCCTCGGCACTCGCATCGACGCAGCAAGACCGCAGGATCAGGCCCATCTCGCGCCCCTCCATCACTTCTTTGGCCACAACCATCAATTCATCGCGCATGTCGTCGTCGCGGATGCTGCGTGAGATATTAAGACCCGGTGCATCTGGCGTGACAATCGCATAGCGGCTTTTAAACAAAACCTTCTGGGTTACAGGGATCGCTTTGCCGTCTTCGGCGTAGCCCGTCACCTGCACCAACAATGGCTGGCCCGGTGCCAAGCCTTTGACCTGACGCAAAAATGCGGATCCATCAGGTGTTTTTAGGAACATGCCCCCCTGCCCTTTGACAGGACGATCCGCAATCGCGCGGTAAATCGTACCAGGGGCTGGCGCGTCACCTGCCACCAAAATATCGCTTAGCTTGCCATCAACCATCAAAGCCGCAGCTTCGCGCTCGCCAATGTGATCCAGAATGATTGTACGACCCTTCATGAGGACCCCCTGATTATCCCGCGTTAAGCGGATAGCCGGCGGCCTTAAGCAGCCCTGCTGTTTCGGAAAGTGGTAGGCCAACGATGCCTGTAAATGATCCGCTGATCCACGGAATGAATGCGCCTGCTGGCCCTTGGATGCCGTAACCGCCTGCTTTGCCTTGCCAGTCATTGGTGGCCAGATAGGCGGCAAGTTCGGGCTTTGAAATCGGCTTCATGCGCACAATACTGACAACATCGCGCTGCCAGACCTTATTACCGCGCTTGACGCCAACGGATGTGATCACACGGTGGCGACGTCCCGACAGCAGCTTTAAAAACACAGCAGCTTCTTCCACATCCGCAGGTTTGCCCAAAATTCGGCGGCCCACAGCAACGGTAGTGTCTGCGCACAGAACAATGTCGTCCGCATCAGCCACAACAGCATCCAGTTTTCCACGAGTGATGCGGTTGCAATATGGACGGGGCAGTTCCGCCTTAATCGGGTCTTCGTCAATGTCAGGTGCGCGCACTGCATCTGGCAAAACACCGATTTGCCCCAACAGCTCTAGCCGTCGGGGGCTTCCTGAACCCAGAATAAAACGCATTAGATCATTCCACACCTTATCCCAAAAGTGGCACCCACTTTTCGGGGCGTGGACATATCGCTACTTAAAGCGATAGTTAATTCGACCCTTTGACAGGTCGTATGGTGTCATTTCGACTTGAACTTTATCGCCAGCCAGAACACGGATGCGGTTTTTGCGCATCTTGCCTGCCGTATGTGCGATGATCTCATGGCCGTTTTCTAGCTCGACCCGAAACGTCGCATTTGGCAAGAGTTCCTTTACGACACCTGGAAATTCGAGCAATTCTTCCTTGGCCATGGTCTCTCCTAAATAGACTTGTCCTGCGTAGGTGCGGACGAGGCTGTAGATGGGGCCTTTTTGTCAGGTTTTCAAGGGTCCAATCACTCCTAAGGCGGATTTGTGGCTGGTTTGTTATTCCGACGTTACGGCCAATCCCCCCCAACATAGGTCACATTGTACAATATGGAGCAAAAATTACACGGCTAATTCCTTGCATACATTCGCAATTCCAACATCTATTGCCAAATTTCTTGCCAGATCATGCATAAAACCGTACACAAACCAACAACACTTTCACCAAACACAAATTCACATGGGGCAGCCAGATGATAGCCAAAGGCGTGACACTTAGGGGCCTCGAAGTCTTCGAGGCGTTGGCCAGCAGCGGCTCTGTTGCGCAGACCGCCAAGATTACAGGACTTAGCCAGCCTGCCGTCAGCCAACAACTTAGCAAGCTTGAGCAGTCATTGGCGACAAACCTGATCGAACACAACAAACGTCCCATGCGTCTGACACAGGCAGGCCAAAGCTTTTTGATAAGGGCCAAAAGTGCGCTTGCCGAGCTGCGGCTGGCCCACACAGAATTAACCGTCATGGACCTTGCACACCTAAAGGCCCTTAGCATCGGGCTGATCGACGACTTTGACAATGACCTGACACCGCGCCTTGCCACCATACTTGCGGACAGCTTAACGGGCTGTAAATTCAAACTGATCACTGCACCCAGCCACGAAATTTCCAAAGCGATCGAAGAAAAACAACTGCACATGGCCATCTCTGCAAATACGGGCACCATGATGGAGGGGATTCTTGAATACCCCCTTGTGCGGGACCCGTTTATCTTGGTCGCCCCTAAAGGATCAGCAGATCCACAGGGCGATATCATGGCACAACTTCAAGATCTGCCGTTCCTGCGCTATGACCAAGATCAATTGATAAGCCGCCAGATCGAGGGACATCTAAAACGCCAAAAGCTGGATTTCCCGCAGCGATTTGAACTGGGCAGCCACCTAGCGCTGATGGCGATGGTCGCCCGTAACATCGGATGGTCCGTGACCACGCCGCTTGGCTACATGCGGGCGGAACGGTTCCACGATCAAGTGGACGCGCTGCCCCTGCCCTTCAAACCATTTTCGCGTGAAATCACCCTGTACGCCAGTGCTGATTGGGCTGGGCAAGTGCCCAACGACGTGGCCCAAACCATGCGCAATTTGGTGCAGCGCTACATCATTGATCCGGCGGTAATTCAACTGCCGTGGCTGGCGGGAGAGTTGCGGGTCTTAGAGGGGTAGTACCCCCTCCCTGAACCAGCCCCAGCTTTCAAACCTAAGGTTTGCGTGAAACTGTAAACAGACGCGGCATCATACTGCCCTGCACCAACGTTTCATCGGTTACGAGGCCCGCGCTACTTAACAAACCAAGCAACTCGACCTTGCCAAGATTGCGCACAAATGGCGCTTTGCCAATCGCACGCATCACTGGAATCATCCACCGCAAGTACCATGCACCGTCTTGCAGCAAACCTGTCTTTGCGATCAACATCCCACCCGATGGCAATGCGTCATATATCTGCGCCAAAACCTCTTCGAGGTTCGGCACCAGATGCAATAAGTTCAGGGCCAAAATTACATCATGCGGTCCAGACGGCAGTTCAGCTACATCATGCACTTTAAACCTAAGGTGGGAAGGCGTGTCATTTGATTGCTTGCTTTGCGCTATTGCGATCATTTTTGGGGACAGGTCCGTCCCGACATAACTGGCAGCCCTGTCTGCCAACTCCAATGCAGTTGATCCGGTGCCACAGCCGATTCCCAAAACCCTATGGTCCGGGTCCAATATTTTACGGATACGGTCACGTGTTAATTCATACGCAGTCATGTCACTGATAGCGTCCTTAGCATATTTTGCAGCGGCTTTATCCCAAAAGGCGGCCTCGCTCATGTAGTACCTTTCCAAATTGAAGTGATGCATTTTAATGCCACCAACTCCCAAAACCCAAATGTCTTAACCAAAAGTTATCATCAACCTTCAAACGTTAACGTAGTCTAATTCTGAACAACTTATTAACAACCGGTTGTGCTCTAGTTTGTACGATTCAATCCCACAATTGTACAATTCGCCAAAACTGCCCCTAAATCTCCTAACCACACCACGCCAAATTGTACTAATCACCCCACAATATGTACAATTTCGCCTGAAACGTCCACCGAACGCCCCGTTAACCACACTGCATGGCCCCCAATGCTTGCCCCCACCCCACGCATCTGGGACAAAGACGTGACCAACAAAGGGCAGCCAAAAATGACCAACATTGTCATCCTTACAGGCGCAGGTATTTCAGCCGAAAGCGGCATCAGCACCTTCCGCGCTGAAGATGGTCTTTGGGCCAACCACCGCGTCGAAGACGTCGCCACACCCGAAGGGTTTGGCCGTGATCCGCAACTGGTTGTGAACTTCTACAACGAGCGCCGCGCACAAGCCGCTGATGCAGGTCCAAACCTGGCCCACACTGCATTGGCCCAACTTGAGGCCGCGCATAAGGGCGATCTACTGTTAGTCACTCAAAACGTTGATGATTTGCACGAACGCGGCGGCAGCAGTCATGTTCTACACATGCACGGCGCACTGAATTCTGCAATGTGCGCCAGCTGCCAACACCGTTGGCCTGCCCCCATGAAAATGGCGGTGGGTGACCCCTGCCCCAGCTGCGCCACGCCAATGGCCCGCCCTGACATCGTGTGGTTTGGTGAAATGCCTTATCAAATGGATCGGATCGAACAAGCCCTTGAGCAAGCGGACATTTTTGTAGCAATCGGGACCTCTGGCAACGTCTATCCAGCCGCAGGGTTTGTGCAAATGGCCGCACATTACGGTGCTCATACAATCGAGTTGAACCTAGAACCCTCAGCCGTGGTTTCCCAGTTTGCAGAAACGCGCTTTGGCAATGCCACGCAAACCGTTCCTATGTGGGTGAATGAGGTTTTAGAGGATTAGCCGGGCGATACGTCCCGCCCGGCTAAATAGTGTTTAATTATAAACACTTCACAACCTAATGATCCATTCCCTTAGCAGGCTTGCGTGCGCTATCCACCGGAATTTCGACAGTCAAATCATCGGCATTTTCGAACTCAAACGTGACCGAAATCGTCTCACCATTGACCAGTGGATCATTCAACCCCATCAACATAACGTGGTCTCCACCACGTTTCATCATGTGGCTTTCACCCGCTAAAATCGCGATACCACCTTCAATTTGGGTCATCTGCATAACGCCTTCACCCTTCTCGATATGGGTGTGGAGTTCCACGCGCTTGGCCGCATCTGACCGCACGCCAATCAACTTAATGTCTGTGTCCGTGGTGTTCATCAACATCATGAACGCAGCCCCTGTCGGCGCATTGGGCCGCGCGGATCGGGCATAGGCGTCTTTGACCATAATACCCCCAGCAAATGCTGCGGATGTCATAAGAACGGAAGCTGTCAAAACAGCTGCGAATGTAGATTTAAATGACATGATATATGTCCCTTTTGGTGCCATGTGATCTGGGAAATTTGGATATACTTCAGATCAAAGATGGGGGTGCGCGCGACAAATAGGCATGAGGTTCAACGTCGGCTTTTGCAGCGACGTAAGCCATTGACGTAAATGGGATAATGACCGTGTGCAACGGCGCGTTGATCTTGTCCGAACTCACAGGGGTCAGCGCCATCATTGTGCAATCAGGACAAAAATGCGGGGCCTGCGTCGGCTCTCCTGCCTTATCCGTATAAACGACAACAGATTGAGTTCCGATACATAAAACCATCTGGTCCGTCGCATCACTTGCGCCACGCGCCACAGCCATGCTTTGACCCGTCAGAGCCATCACAAAGGCAAGGCATATCGCAACGATGCTAGAGCGGGTCATCATATTATTTGTTTATAATCTTTGGCACACCAAAACAACTGTGGCAAAACGAAACAACCCTGCCTGCGAAACAGACGGGGTCAGTTCATTCAATCATCAAAAAC
Organism: uncultured Paracoccaceae bacterium; assembly: GCA_905182355.1. Classification (GTDB taxonomy): domain Bacteria; phylum Pseudomonadota; class Alphaproteobacteria; order Rhodobacterales; family Rhodobacteraceae; genus Ascidiaceihabitans. Next base: position 6,951 of record CAJJBH010000047.1, read on the forward strand.
TTAAGCAGCTGCGGCTTGAGCTTTCGTGATTTCTTTTTTTACTTTCAACGCGCTATCGGACAATTCGCTGTCTTTGGATTTAGCAAAGAATGCGTCCAAACCACCACGGTGATCAACGGTGCGCAAAGCAGCCGCCGAGATACGGAACTTAATGCCGCGCCCAAGAACTTCGGACTGCAAAGTCACATCGTTCAGGTTCGGCAAAAACCGACGCTTTGTTTTGTTGTTCGCATGGCTGACATTGTTGCCAGACATGGGGCCTTTACCGGTCAATTCGCAACGACGCGACATGGGATCATCCTTTTGCTGTGGTCATTTTCGAGGCGGTCCTCTTAAACAACGACGGATGCAGACTTAGGTCGCACCCTTAAATTGGTTCGCTGGGAATAGGGGGAATCGCAAGGCTGGTCAACCCGAATTGGTCCGATCACCTGATCCTTTTACACAAAAACGTCGTAACGGAACACCTTTGGTGCACTTGCTGGCCGATCCACAAGGGTGCCAAGCTGAATTAATGGACAAATAAAGGACATGCACATGCCGATCAAAGGCCAAGATCTGATCGTGAACCGCGCGAAATTAAGCGAGGCACAGACCGTGCAATCCGAATTTCCCGACTCCCCCGAAGATGGACAATGCCTCCTGCGCATTGATCGCTTCGCTCTGACAGCCAACAACATCACCTACGCCGTCGCGCCCGACGCAATGGGATATTGGAACTTCTTTCCGAGCGATCAAGACGGCTTTGGTCGTGTCCCAGTCTGGGGTTACGCCGAAGTCATCGCATCGGCTCATCCACGAATCGAAGCCGGCGCACGCGTTTATGGCTACCTTCCAATGTCGACCCACATGATGATCGAACCGGGCAAAATCACACACTTTGGCGTGACTGATATGTCACCATACCGCCAAGAGATGTCAGCGATTTACAATCAATATAGCTTTATTGACCAAGACCCAGTCTATGCACCTGAAAGCGAAGGCTTAATCAGCCTGCTACGGCCACTTTTCACCACATCATTTTTACTAGACTATCTACACCGCGAGAATAATTACTTTGGCGCGGACACACTGATCCTGTCCAGCGCCTCCAGTAAAACGGCTATAGGTGTGGCATTCTTGATGGCCCGCGACAAAACTGCGAACCTAAAAATCGTTGGTCTTACCAGCGCCGGTAACGCCAAATTCACCGAAAGTCTTGGCTTTTACGATCAGGTCATCACCTACGACGCGATCGAGACACTTCCCAAGGCGAAATCCGCTTTCATCGATATGGCGGGTGACGCCGACACATTGCGCCGTATCCACAAGCATTTTGACGAACACCTCACCAACAGCTGCCGCGTTGGCCTGACCCACTGGCAAAACACCAGCAACCACATTGAAGGGTTAAAAGGCGGACCAAAACCCGAATTCTTCTTCGCTCCCACCTATGCCCAACAACGGATCAAAGACTGGACGCCACAGGGTTTCCAGGAAAAGGTGGGGGCTGCTTCAACCGCATTCTTCATATCTGCTGCAAAATGGATGGATATCTCGTCCAAGACAGGACCAGATGCTGTGCAAGCCACCTATATAGAAATGCTAAACGGCCGCATAAACCCCGCCAAGGGACACATCCTATCCATGCACCCTTAATCCGCATTCATCTTGCCAGATAAACTTCGGGGGAGTCCGCAGGACGGGGGCTGGCCCCCTCCCCCATTCACGACAGGTTCAACCCTCGCGTAAAACTGATAACATCTGCGCAGCCGCATCGGCGGGATCAACTGCACCTGAGGCAACTTTTTTCCCAAGACGGCGCATTTCAACCTTAACATCGCGCTGATCAAGCTGCGCCAACAGTGCCACGCGCACATCTTGCTCAAACCAATACCGCGACTGCGCCGAACGGGTGCCTTCAAAAAAGCCGTGTTCGCGCCGCCACTGATCCAACTCCTGCATCTGGGCCCAGGCATCCTGCAAACCCTGTTCTTCAAGCGCAGAAACCATCATCGCTTTCGGAAACGTCTCGGGATCTTGTGGCCGCTTACGCATCAACCGCAATGCCCCTGCATAATCGGCACAGGTGCGTCGTGCCACAGGTTTCAAATCCCCATCAGCCTTATTTACAAGGATAATATCTGCCATTTCCATAATGCCACGTTTGACGCCCTGCAACTCGTCACCGCCAGCAGGCGCAAGCAAAAGCATAAATAAATCAGCCATCTGCGCCACAACAGTTTCCGACTGGCCCACACCAACGGTTTCGATCAGGACAACGTCAAACCCCGCGCCCTCGCACAAGGCCACTGCCTCACGCGTGCGTCGTGCGACACCGCCCAAATGGGTTTGGCTGGGCGACGGGCGAATATACGCATTCGGATCCCGGGCCAGCCGGTCCATACGCGTCTTGTCCCCCAAAATAGACCCCCCCGAACGTGCCGAAGATGGATCAACGGCCAATACAGCCACACGCAAACCCTGCGCAGTCAGCATCAGACCAAAGCTTTCGATAAATGTAGACTTGCCCACCCCAGGCGTACCCGACAGTCCGATGCGCAGCGCTTGGCGCTCTTTAGGCAAAGCCGCCAATACCTTAGCCGCTTGCGAACGATGATCGCTGCGGGAACTTTCAACCAACGTTATTCCACGCGCCAAAGCGCGGCGTTCACCCGCTGCAATTCGTTTTGATAGATCATCTAGGTCCATGTGTATTCCACCCTCGCTTATTGCGGTTGTCCTGCAGTCCACCATAAATGTCTAGTATTCACACACCACTTGGCCTTACCCGCAGTTTAACCGATAAGACGGCATGACTTTGACTCTCCCCATTGATGTGGTTCTTCCCGCTGTGATCGCCGCCTTGCGAAGTCATGGCCGCGTTGTGTTGCAGGCCCCACCCGGGGCAGGCAAAACGACACGTGTGCCGTTGGCTATGCTGGACGCGAAACTGACAACAGGCAAAATCCTAATGCTCGAACCCCGCCGCCTCGCCGCACGGGCCGCAGCGGAACGGATGGCAGAGACAATTGGGGAAACCGTTGGAAACACCGTTGGCTATCGGATCCGTGGAACCTCAAAAATCAGCAAGGCGACTAGGATCGAAGTTGTAACCGAAGGCATTCTGACACGGATGCTTCAAGACCAACCCGATCTACCAAATGTCGGCGCGGTCATCTTCGATGAATTTCACGAACGCAGCCTGAACGCCGATCTTGGCCTTGCCCTTTGCCTGGAAGTGGCAGGCGCACTCCGCGATGATCTGCTGCTGGTTGCCATGTCCGCGACCTTAGATGCTGGCCCAATAGCAGAAGTAATGGAGGCTCCAATAATCACATCTGAGGGCCGCGCGTTTAATGTTACCCCCCATTGGCTCGACAAACCTCTCACCAAAACCATCCGTTTTGAACAAGCCGTCGCAGACGTCACCCTTAAAGCATTAGGCGACACGACTGGCAGCATCCTTCTTTTCCTACCTGGTGAAGGCGAAATCAGACGTGTCCACAGCCTACTTGAACATCAGATCACGCCCGACGTCACCCTAGCCCCGCTATTTGGTGCAATGGATTTTGCAGCGCAACGCGAAGCCATAGCACCCGCCAAGCAGGGCCGCAAAATTGTCCTCGCAACAGCCATCGCAGAAACCTCCCTGACAATCCCCGACATCAAAGTGGTTGTCGACGGCGGCAAATCCCGTCGGGCCCGTTTTGATCCCGCAAGCGGCATGTCCCGACTTGTGACCGAACGCGTGACAAAAGCTGAAGCCACCCAACGTGCAGGCCGCGCAGGACGTGTGCAGGCTGGTGATTGTTACAAGGTATGGACACGCGGCGAAGACGGAGCTTTGGCGGCATATCCTCCCGCCGAGATCGACGCTGGCGACCTGACTGGATTTGCATTGGAATTGGCAGTTTGGGGATCGGGCCCCGAGGCTTTGCAGTTCGTCACGCCACCCCACGCAGGCCGTTTGGCAGAAGCACAGGCTGTCCTACAAATGCTTGGTGGGTTAGATGCAAAAGGGCGCATCACGTCACATGGCCGCGCATTGTCGCGCTATCCGCTTCACCCCCGCCTTGCCCACATGATCGAAACCGCCGGTAAAAACGCGGCCAAAGTCGCAGCCCTGTTGGCAGAACGCGATCCTTTACGTGGTGTGTCGGTTGATTTGAACCTGCGCATTCAGGCACTGCACAATCCCAAGCAATTCGGCGGTGCGATCAATCGCGGTGCTTTGGACCGCATCAAGGTCGAAACCAAACGCCTTGCACAACGTGCCCCCCTTTCAAAACGCGTATTTTCATTGGCTGAGCACGCAGCCCTTGCCTATCCTGATCGCATCGGACTGCGCCGCGATGGCGATGCCCCCCGTTATGTTTTGTCTGGCGGCAAAGGCGCTGTTATGCCACCAGAGGATGCAATGGGCGGACACCGCCTGATCGTTGCCACGGACCTAGACGGCGATCCACGTGAAGCGCGTATCAGGCAAGCGGCCCCCCTAGCAGAAAGTGAACTGCGTGACCTGTTCAATGAACAAATCGCGTGGCAAAATATCTGCCTTTGGTCACGCCGCGAGGGCCGCGTCTTAACCCGTAAACAAGAACGCTTTGGATCGCTGGTTCTGGATGATCAAAGTTGGTCAGACGCCCCCGATGAAGATATTGCCTTCGCCATGCTGGAAGGGATCAGACAACTGGGGCTGAAGCTGTCCAAACCAGCCAGACGGTTCATTGCCCGCAGCAGATTGATGGACGACGTCAGCTTTCCGTCAGTCGACGAAGATCATCTTCTTGAAACACTAGAAACATGGCTGCTGCCCCATATAAATGGGGTGCGCAGCACTGCCAACTGGAAGGCGTTTGACGTTATCGAGGCGTTACGTGCCCGCCTGACTTGGGACCAAACGCAGATGCTAGACCGTGCCGCTCCCGGCAAATTCGAGACACCATTGGGGCGCACAATTCCGATTGATTATTCTGGGACGCAACCCCAAATCGCGTTGCGTATTCAAGAGGTGTTTGGCGTGACCAAGCACCCCATGATTGGCAGCGAACCGTTGCAAATCACACTATTGTCGCCTGCCCAGAAACCCGTTCAAATCACCACCGACCTGCCCCGCTTTTGGGCCACCAGCTACGCTGATGTGCGCAAAGACATGCGCGGTTCTTATCCACGTCATCCGTGGCCCGAAGACCCAACCCAAGAGGATCCTACCTTACGGGTTAAGCGACGCAAACCGATTTAGACGTCGTTCCAATCACCGTGATGTTTGCCATCCATATCCAAACGCTCAAACCCGTGCGCCCCAAAGAAATCGCGTTGCGATTGGATCATGTTTGCTGTGCCACGCCCCAACGCCATACTGTCGTGCCAAGCTAGGGCTGCGGACAATGCAGGGACAGGCTGACCCGTCAAAACGGACGCAGCCACAACACGGCGCAAGCCCAAAATAGAACCAGCCAGACGTATGCGCATCACAGGTGCAAGGATCAGATGATCAAACGGCAGTTCAGCGCGGAATGCCGATGCGAATTCGTCCAGCAACGCAGAACGAATGATGCAGCCTGCCCGCCAAATTTCAGCGATCTGCGCCATATCCAACGACCATTCAAATTCCTCGGACGCCGCAGACAGGATACGAAACCCTTGGGCATGGCCCAAAATACGCCCCGCCAGCATCGCGTTTTCCAAATCGTCCTCGGACGGCAAATCAACATTCAACGCCCCCTTGTCCAACAAAGGTTCAGCCGCCATGCGCATGTCTTTTTCCGACGACCAGCTTCGTGCACCCACCGCAGCCTCGATCGCATTAGCGGATTGACCCAACTTCAGCGCTTCGATCAACGTCCACCCACCGGTGCCTTTTTGGCCCGCTTTATCAAGGATCACATCAACCATCGGTTTGCCAGTTTTGCTGTCCACAGACTGCAGCGCTGCACCTGAAATTTCGATCAGATAAGAACTGAGCGGCCCCTTGGCCCAACGGTCAAACATCTGGCCGATTTGCACAGGATCTTGGCCACCTTGATCGCGCAAAAGACCGTATATTTCGGCGATCATCTGCATATCCGCATATTCGATCCCGTTGTGAACGGTTTTTACGAAATGCCCAGCGCCGTCAGAGCCAACGTGTGCTACACAAGGGGTACCTTCAAACTTCGCGGCAATCGCTTCGGCCATCGGCTTAAGCTGCGTCCAAGAATGATCCGTACCGCCGACCATCATCGATGGACCGTGACGCGCGCCGTCTTCGCCGCCAGACACGCCCATACCAACAAAATGCAGACCTGTGCCGTCAAGTTCAGCAGAACGACGGCGCGTTTCGTTAAAATCAGCGTTGCCGCCATCAATGATGGTATCACCTTCGCTCAACAGCGGTTTGACGGTTTCGATCATCATATCCATCGGTTTTCCAGATGGAATCATAAACAGGATCGTTCGCGGCGTTTTGATGGCTTGGATAAAATCAGCAAGGTCAGTGTGGCCCGTTAACTGACCCGCTAAGTCAGTATCCTCTTTGATGAAATCATTAATCCAAGACGTTTCACGGTTCGTTACAGCCACATTGAACCCATTGTCAGCAAGGTTCAACGCAAGCGCACTGCCCATTGTCCCAAGCCCGTAAACGCCGATGTCTGCCTTTGCGGTGTCTTGTGCCATGTGCCGTCCTTTTTAAATGATGAAGCCAGATTACACTTTGCCTTTGAGGACACAAGCATGGCGCAGTGCGTTGACGAGTTCGTGCACCAACAGGTTTCCAGCCAATCGTCGCCATGCGCGGCCTTGCCGTTCATCGTTTGGGATGAACCCCGTCGAAGCCTTCAGGGCGTGGCCATGATATCCACACAAAAAAGTTAGAGCGGCCAAACCCCGCGGCTGCATATTTAGCGGTGTCACGACTTTTCGCGCATTTTGCGGCGAACCTTCATGGCGTCATGCGCCTTAGCGGTTCCATTGTGAAAGGTTCCGAACCACTTGTCCCACGGCATTTCCAGATTGCCGTAATTTACTTTAAAATAGCGGTGATGCATCTGGTGATAGAAGGTGCCCAGCGCAAGGGCTTTGCGTTCCCTTAACAACAGCGCCTCATATCCGGTATGGGACGACGCGGCGGTCAGGGATTGGTGTTGCATGTGAAATAACATGTGCAGCGGATGTGCCGGAATGATGAAGTGGATCAGGATTGAGCTGAAGAAAGCAAGATGTTCAATCGGGTGCATCGACAGGCCAGACCACGGACCAACGTTGACGTTTTTGTGGTGCAGAGCATGGGCCAATCGGTACAGCGGCCCCCAATGCAGCGCGCGGTGTATCCAGTAGAAATGAAGCGAGATGATAACGGGCGTCAACAAGAACAATGCACAAAACCAGACCGGATTTTGCGCCCATGTCAAATGTGGGGCGTAGCCGTTGGCCATCGCGTGAAACATCAAAACTTCGTAGGCGGTCCAAAAGCCAACACCGCTCGAAAGGCTCCAGAACATGTTGTCTTTGACCTGTCCACCAAAATTGAATTGTTTCCCTTTGATCGACAAATCTCGGGGATCAAATTTCAAGCGTTTGCCTTGGGCTTTGCGCATGAAAAAGAACCAATGCAAACTGCCCGCGACTAAAAACATCAATACCAGATTACGCAGCCAGATTTGGATGATCCAACCCAGCGACAGGGTTTCCATTTGTTCCAAGCTGGGTTGGGTAAAGGTCCAGACCAACACCGCGATGCCCAGCACGATTACATTTTCAGCCAAGCGCATCCAACGGGCTTCGAACCACCGCCACATCTCAAGCGGATTGGGTGGCCAGCTGCAAAACGGTGACACCTTGATAGGTACATCTGGCACGTGATCCCAGCCAGGAAGCGTGGGATGATCATCAGGTTGCGTCATTGTCAGCGCATTCCTTTGGCCGTTTGCTGAAATCTCTCTATTTTAGCGACCTAAGCAATAGCGCATGATGGCCTTTTGCGCGTGAAGCCGGTTTTCCGCCTCATCAAAGATGACAGAGCTGGGACCATCCATAACTTCACTGGTCACCTCTTCTTCACGGTGAGCGGGCAGGCAGTGCATGAACAATGCGTCAGAGTTAGCCCGATCTAACAGCTGTTTGTTTACCTGATAGGGACGCAACTGGTTGTGGCGCCGTTCCTTGGTGGATTGACTGTCGTGCATTGAAACCCATGTGTCGGCCACGACAAGGTCAGCGCCTTGGACAGCCTTGTCCGCATCCCGTTCGATCAGAATGGAGCACCCAGCTTTGCGCGCCAATCCTACAAATTCGTCCTCGGGGTCCAACTGTGCGGGCCCAGCGAATGTCAGATCAAACTGGAACTGCGCCGCCGCGTGCAAAAACGACGCACAGACGTTGTTGCCATCGCCGCACCACACCACTTTTTTGCCTTTGATCGGGCCACGATGTTCCTCATAGGTCATCACGTCAGCCATAATTTGGCAGGGATGTGTGCGGTCTGTGAGCCCGTTAATCACGGGGACAGTGGCATATTCCGCCATTTCAAGCAGGACGGCTTCGTCAAAGGTGCGGATCATAATCAGGTCGACGTAACGCGACAGAACCCGCGCCGTATCGGCAATAGTTTCGCCGTGGCCAAGTTGCATATCTGATCCTGAAAGAACCATCGTTTCGCCGCCCATCTGGCGTACACCTACGTCAAATGAAACACGTGTGCGCGTCGATGGTTTTTCGAAGATCAATGCAACCATATGCCCCTCAAGCGGAGTTTGCGCATCAAGTGCGCCGCGAGGTTGACCCGCGCGGGCTTTTTTCATCGCCATTGCGTCATCAAGGATGGCTCGCAACGCAGCTGGCTCGGTTTTATAGATGTCTAAAAAGTGGTTCATTATTGTTCTCTATATTTTCAAGTCCGAGGTGACGGATACTAGGGGCTGTTTGACCCCAACTCCCAAGGATATTTTTGGCCAGAAAAAATCAGGTGGTTATTGCTGTCGTAGCTTTGTCCAAACGTGCGATCGCCTCGGTGATTTCTGTGTCTGAGATTGTGAGGGGCGGCAGCAGTCGGATGACGTTGTCTGCAGCTGGTACTGTTATCACCTGCGCGTCGTAGCCTGCGTTTACGACATCGATGTTGGTTGCTTTGCACTTTATCCCAAGCATTAAACCCTCGCCGCGCACGGACTCAAACACGTCAGGGTGAGACGCAATCAACCCCTCAAGTTTTTGACGAAACAGACCCGATTTGCGTCTCACCTCTGCCAGAAACTCTGGCGTGTTGACGTGGTCCATCACGGCACTACCAACCGCGCAGCCCAATGGATTGCCGCCATAAGTCGACCCATGTGTGCCCGCAGTCATGCCAGTTGCCGCGTTTTCAGTTGCCAATACTGCTCCCAGCGGAAAGCCACCACCAATGCCTTTAGCCACCATCATAATGTCCGGTTCGATCCCTGCCCACTCGTGCGCAAACAGTTTGCCAGTCCGCCCAACGCCGCATTGAACTTCATCTAAAATCAATAGAATGCCGTGGCTGTCACACAGGTCACGCAGGCCTTTAAGGCATTGATCTGGCAAAGGGCGGATACCACCTTCCCCCTGTATCGGCTCAACCATAATTGCAGCCGTTTTGTCGCTGACGGCCGCCGTCAATGCATCGTGATCCCCAAACGTCAGATGGGTAAATCCGCCCAACAGCGGTCCAAAACCTTTGGTCATTTTCTCGGACCCTGCAGCAGCAATACCTGCAGCAGAGCGCCCGTGGAACGACCCATCAAACGTAATAATTTCAACGCGATCTTCTTGGCCTTTGTCGTACCAATATTTGCGCGCCATTTTAACGGCCAGTTCACAAGCTTCGGTGCCAGAATTGGTAAAGAACACAGTGTCTGCAAAGGTTGCATCTACCAATTGGTCCGCAAGCATTTTCTGTTGGGGGATATGATAAAGGTTCGAGGTATGCCAAAGCGCGCCCGCCTGATCCGTAAGCGCCTTCACAAGCGCGGGATGCGCATGACCCAATGCGTTCACTGCTATCCCAGCCCCAAGGTCCAGAAAACGTCGCCCGTCTGCCTCGATCAGCCAAGTGCCTTCTCCTTTGACAAAGGTCATTGGAGCACGGGAATAGGTGGGCAGAACAGAAGCGATCATGTGATCATCCTTTAGAATTAGCCAGCAACACGGGAAATCGAGTTGTGCATCGGCGATGCGGGCAGGTCAACAATTTTGAAGGTTTGTGCACTGAGTGCGTGAAACACGAATTGGCCAGAAGCCAAGTTGGCTTACAAGGTTTTGCGGCGTCGTCGCAAATTTTGGATATGTAATCCTGTGTTCATAAGACACGTTTAGAAGGTTTCGATTTACATGGCCACCCCAAAGATTGCTGTCTTGCATCGCAAGATCCTCGGGCGCATAGCCAGCCTATGTTTCAAGCTCGTGCACAAAATCCCGCCCTAGCGGCCAGCCTGATCGGGATCGCAACCGCTTTTATTGCAGGAACAACCCTTTTTGCCAAAGCGCTGGGCAGCGATGCGTTTGGGCCAGCACTACATCCCCTACAAATCTCGCATGGGCGCTACGCGTTTGCGTTTATCGCGTTGGTTATGGTGGCCGCAATTATGCGCCCAAAATTTGGCACACCAAACTGGCGTTTACATATTGTCCGCACATCTTTTGGGTGGGCTGGTGTGACACTCATGTTCGCCTCCGTTGCGTTTATTCCTTTGGCCGATGCCACAGCCATCTCATTTCTGAACCCCGTATTTGGCATGATGCTCGCCATACCGTTGCTGGGCGAACGGGTTGGTCCAATCCGTTGGTCGGCAGCTATTATCGCATTGATCGGGGCCTTTATACTGTTAAGGCCAACGCCAGACAGCTTCCAGATCGCAGCTTTACTGCCACTCGGGGCCGCTATTTGCCTTGGATTTGAATTGATATTTATTAAAAAACTAAGCGGGCGCGAGAACCCTTTTCAAGTTTTGCTGACCAATAATTTCGTCGGCGTCGTCATATCAACCATAGCCGTGTTGCCCTTTTGGATTGCGCCAACACTCGCACAATGGGGCATACTTGCTCTTATTGGGATGTTCATGGCTGTCGCGCAGACCTGTTTTGTAAATGCAATGGCGCGGGCAGATGCCAGTTTCGTGGCCCCCTTCAGCTATGCCACTTTGATCTTTGCCACCCTATATGACCTCATTTTCTATGACGTATTTCCCGATGCCATCACGTGGCTTGGCGCAGGTATTATCATCGCCGGTGCGGTTCTTTTGGCGGTGCGCGAGGCACAACTGCGCCGCAGATGACGTATCACGCTTGTCACCGCCCACAGAACCATTAGAGTAGAGCGCTGAACGACACCACAAAGCGGCCTTACTTACCGGCCCCTTCTTAGCTTATGGAAATCCTATGTCCTGGACTGACGACCGCGTTGACGTATTAAAAAAGATGTGGGGCGAAGGCCAATCGGCCAGCCAAATCGCAAAAGAATTGGGCGGTGTCACCCGCAATGCCGTGATTGGTAAAGTCCACCGTTTGGGCCTGTCCAACCGTGCAACCACCAACACAGCAGCCAAAACGGATGCAAAACCAAAGGCCGCGCCAAAGGCACCCGCCAAGCCTAAGGTCGTGATGCAGACTGAACCCGCGATTAAACCCGCCGATCCGAATGCGCCAAAGTCGACGCTGCCTGCCCGTCGCCAAATCATTCCTGCAGGACAGCCGCTGCCACCGCAGCCGTCCGCAAATGAAATTAGCCCTGAGGCGTTGGCCAAAGTTAATGAGGTCGAGAAGAAGGCGAAGAAGCTGACTTTGATGGAATTGACCGAACGCACATGCAAATGGCCAGTTGGAGATCCAGCAACCGAAGATTTTTGGTTCTGCGGTTTGACCGTCAAACAGGGCAAGCCTTATTGCGAAGCCCACGTTGGCGTTGCCTTCCAACCAATGAGCGCACGCCGCGATCGTCGCCGTTAGTTTTTGGATTAAGGTGCGCAACGCGCATACCTTGCACTTTCATTAGATATATCAAAGGCCGCGCCCCCTGCGCGGCCCTTGTCGTTTGAAATACTTTGCACGCAAGTGTCACTTGCCACTGATACACCCCTCATGCGAAACCTCCGCGACCAGATTGGAGCCATTTTTTATGACCGCAGCCATCCGTGCCGCTGATGCCCTTGCCCGTCGTCTTTATAATGCGGGGTGTCGTGTGGCCTTTGGTATGCCGGGCGGAGAGGTGTTGACCCTTATTGATGCGCTTGAAGCTGCGGGCATCAGGTTCGTCCTAGCAAAACATGAAAACGCGGCGGCCTTCATGGCCGAGGGCGCATGGCACCGAACAGGCGCACCTGGAATTCTGGTTGCAACCGTTGGCCCCGGTGCGTTGAACGGCGTGAACGCAGTTGCAAACGCGTTCCAGGATAGGGTGCCATTGATCGTCCTTGCAGGCGCCGTAGATGCGGATGAAGCGCAAAGCTACACCCATCAGGTCTTGGATCAAAATGCCGTCTTTGCCCCAATCACCAAGGCCAGCTTTACCTTGAACGCAGGGGCGGCCCATATCATCGCGGACAAAGCGGTTAGCATCGCAATGGAAGGCCGTCCCGGCCCTGTTCATATTGATATGCCCATCGCCGTAGCCGTCGCCCAAGTTCCAGCAAACGCTCCCTCCCCCCGCGCCCCTGCCACGCCAATGGTCCCTGCGCCCGATGTTCTGATCCAAGCCGCAGGCTGGCTCAGCGCCGCCACACGTCCGGTCATTATCGCAGGCGTTGATGCGGTGAACGAAGATGCATCAAGCGCGCTGGCAGATTTAGCAGAACGCTTTGGCATTCCCGTTATCACAACCTACAAAGCCAAAGGCTTGCTGCCTGAAGATCACAAGTTGGCCCTTGGCGGTGCGGGACTGTCGCCTTTGGCAGACACGCACCTGCTGCCCTTGGTGCAAAAGGCTGATCTGATCATCTGCGCAGGGTATGACCCCATTGAAATGCGCACAGGTTGGCGCAATGTTTGGGAGGCCACAAAGGTCAACGTTATCGATATAATGGCTGAACCCAACCACCACTATATGCATCAGGCAACGCTGAATATCATCGGAAATACGCCCGCAACGCTTGAGGCACTGAATACAGCTGCAACCCCGCGCACCGTTTGGGCTGGTGGAGAGATTGCAGCGACAAAATCCGCACTCGCCGCATCCTTTCCCAAGGACGATGTTTGGGGGCCAGCCGCCGTGATCGACGTGTGCCGTGAATCCCTTCCACGCGACACGCTGGCCACAGCCGACAGCGGTGCACATCGCATTTTGTTAAGCCAGATGTGGGAATGTTATGAACCACGTGGCCTGATGCAATCTTCTGCTCTCTGTACGATGGGCTGTGCAGTCCCACTGGCAATGGGTGCGCAGTTTATCGAACCCACCCGCACAGTTGTCAGCTTTTCAGGCGATGCAGGTTTTCTGATGGTCGCTGGCGAACTTGCCACGGCCAAAGAACTGGGCCTAAACACAATTTTCGTGGTGTTTGTGGATGCGTCCCTAGCGTTGATCGAATTGAAGCAACGCCAGCGCCAAATGACGAACACTGGCGTTGAGTTTGCAAAACATGATTTCGCAGCAATCGGTCAGGCGTTTGGCGGTCAAGGGCACACAGTACACACCCGTGACGAATTGCAGCTTGCACTTAAGGCGGCGCAACAGGCACAAAGCTTTACAGTGATTGCTGCAGTTATTGAAAAAGGTGCTTACGATGGCCGACTCTAAAACCACGATTGATACACCAACCGCACTTGGCGATCTATTTGTTCTGGACCTAAGTCGTATCTTGGCAGGACCAACAGCCACGCAATTGCTGGGTGATTTTGGCGCGACCATCATCAAGGTAGAGAACCCCAAAACAGGCGGTGACGACACGCGCGGTTGGGGGCCAAACTTTGCCCGCAACACCGATGGCACCGCAACTGATCTTAGCGCCTATTTCATGGCTGCCAATCGCAACAAGCAATCTATCGCAGTCGATATTTCCACATCCGAAGGCCAGGCGATCATTCACGAATTGGCCGCCCGTGCCGATATTATTATTGAAAATTACAAACCTGATGGTTTGGTCAAATACGGGTTGGATCACGCCACGATGCTTAAGAAACATCCTAGCGTTGTGTATTGTTCCATCTCGGGATTTGGTCAAACTGGCCCAAATCGCACGCAACCCGGATACGATTTGATGGCCCAAGGGTATGGTGGCGTCATGTCTCTTACTGGCGACCCCGAAGGTGTCCCGACCAAAGTTGGCGTCGGCATAGCAGACGTGATGTGTGGCATGTACGCGACCATCGGCATCCTGACGGCGTTACGGCACCGCGACAAAACGGGCGAAGGGCAGCATATCGATCTAAGTTTGGTGGATGCTTCAATGGCGTGGCTGATCAATGAGGGCACAAATTTCCTGACATCTGGCAACGCCCCCAAACGGCGCGGCAATGCGCATCCAAACATCGTACCTTATGACGCGTTTGAAGCAAGCGACGGGCATCTTCTGATCGCTGTCGGCAACGACGCCCAATTTGCCCGCTTCTGTGATGTTATCGGACGTAGCGATCTAACCGCAGACGCCCGTTATAGAACAAATCTGGACCGGATCGAACATCGCGAAGAACTGATCCCTCAGTTGCGCGCAACCCTTGTGACACTGACCAAGGATGACATTTTGCAAAAGATGCAAAGTGTTAAGGTTCCCGTCGGTCCAATCCATACGGTTCCCGAAGCGCTGCAATCGGATCAGGCTGTTGCGCGGGGTACGATTGTCGATGTGGCTGCGGATGACGTTCAGGGAGGCCGCGTCCAACTGTTGGCGAATCCACTTAAATTGTCGCGCACCCCTGTGCAATACCGATCCGCCCCACCCCGCTTTGGGCAGGACACAGACGCGGTGCTTGAAACACTTAAGTCGCCCAAACCCCTTAAATAACCAGCACAAACGCTTTGTAATCAGCTGGTTTTCGCTGGTTCGCAGGGCAGTTTTGTCATTTTATTCACGAAAACTGGCCCTCGCTTCACGGTTGCGTGTAAGCGATCCTCAAGGCGTGTTTTGATGCATAATATCCGTTAAACCGTCGACAATAATCTACCGTTAATGAGGTCCAGTTCTTATGATGTACGATATATGTGACAGCCCCGTAAGCTTAACCAGCCAAGCCCAGTTAGACGACTGGAACGGCGTTGTGCATGGAGTTTTGTCACATGGAACAAAGCCAGGGGTACACCTTGGCGCATTGATAGATGCGAACCCTGATTTCGCAATGGGTCATGCGGCACGTGGGTTGTTTATGATCATGACGGGTCGCAAAGAGATGCTGACCCACGCTATTGATGCTGCCAAAACTTCAAAGCAGAAACTGAAAGTCCACGGCGGCAATACACGCGAACAAGGCTGGGTGACGGCCCTTGATCAGTGGCTCAACGACCAGCCCACGCGCGCCATTGAAACAATGGAAAAAATTCTGCGTGAAAACCCACGTGATACGATAAGTGCCAAACTTAGCCACGGTATCCGCTTCATCCTAGGAGATGGAAACGGCATGCGTCGCTCGGTCGAGCGCGTGTTAGGTGCGCATGGTTCAGATCATGCCATGCGTGGATATATTTTGGGTTGTCATGCCTTCACCCTTGAAGAAACCGGCGAATACGCGGCGGCTGAACGTACCGGCTTGCAAGGTCTGCAATACGCTACCGATGATGCATGGGGGCTGCACGCAGTCGCACACGTTTATGACATGACGGCCAATCCAGATGCTGGCATTCAACTGATCGAAGACAACGGTGCTGCTTGGGGGCATTGCAACAACTTCACCTACCACGTCTGGTGGCACAAAGCTTTGTTGCATTTGGATCGTGGTGAATTGGACGTGGCTTTGGCCTTGTACGACACCAAAATTCGCCAAGACAAAACTGATGATTACCGTGATATAGCAAACGCCACATCACTCCTTATGCGTCTTGAGCTTGAGGGAATGGATGTGGCCAATCGCTGGGACGAACTGGCTGATTTCTCCGAAAATCGCACTGAAGACAGTTGCCTGGTTTTTGCAGACCTTCATTACATGCTGGCGCTTGCTGGTGCCAATCGCCCCGATGCCAAAGCCGAAATGATGGCCCGTTTTGCATGTGATGCGATACAATCTGGCGATATGGCCCAGCGGTTCAAAGACCCCGGTATGGCCGCGATGGCGGGGCTGAATGCCTTTTCCGAGGGACGCTACACCGACGCATTCGTCAATTTGGCCGCCGCACGCCCATCGATGCAGACCATTGGGGGCAGTCACGCCCAGCGCGATGTGTTTGAACGTATGACTATTGATGCGGGCCTACGCGCAGGTGGGGTGGATCAGGTCGAAACATTCTTGTCCGAACGTCTTTCGCAACGCGCAGGTCACGAGGACCGCTTTACGGCCACCCGTTTCGCAAGCCTTGCGGATGCCCGCCGAATTCCAGCGCAATAGCGGCTAAATGCTTGACCCGCCCGTACATCACAGTAGAGCCATGACATGACATTAGCCGACCCATCCAACCTAACCCCGATTGCCCAGACCGCGCCCCGTGCAGCGACACCTGCACGTGTGCGCGATCTGCGCCTCGATTTCTTTCGGGGCCTCGCAATGTTCATCATTTTGATGGCGCACACACCGGGCAATTTTCTGACCAGCTGGATTCCAGCCCGTTGGGGGTTTTCCGATGCAACCGAGATTTTTGTGTTTTGTTCTGGCATGGCCAGCGCCATCGCCTTTGGGCGTGGATATGACACCGTAGGTTGGCGATTGGGCACAGCCCGTGTGGGATTCCGTGTTTGGCAAGTGTATTGGGCCCACGTTGGCCTATTCTTCGCCACACTGGCACTGACCGTCGCACTTACAAATTCAGGCTTTGGCACTCGTAACTATTGGGGGCAGTTGAACCTATGGCCGATGTTTGTGGAAAGCGACAAATGGGCCAACCCTGACATCCTGCTTAGCTTTATGACATTGCGCTATGTGCCGAATTATTTCGACATCCTGCCGATGTATATGATTGTGCTGATGCTGATGCCGATCATCATGGCATTGGCAAACGTCAACAAATGGCTGGTCGGCGCGTTCATCCTGACCGTTTGGCTGTTCGCACAACGCAAACTGCTCGACAACCTTGGGTTAAGCCAATTTTACATCGGCTTCCCAGCCGAACCTTGGACGGATCGTCCGTGGTTCTTTAATCCTTTTGGCTGGCAGTTGGTCTTTTTTACAGGCTTTGCCTTTATGCGCGGCTGGTTGCCGAAACCACCCGTCAACAAAACGCTGATCCTGTTCGCCGCATTTCTGGTGATCGCGAACATCCCGCTTTCCAACATCGGAGTGCGCGAATTCGGGTTCGACTGGGCGCGCGATATACGGGGTGTGATCAAACCACTTATCGACAAGTCCAGCTTTGGCATCCTACGCTACGTCCACTTCCTTGCCCTCGCTTATCTGTGCTGGGTTGCGGCGGGTGACAAAGGCGACAACCTTTTGCCACGCGGCAATGGCACCCTCTCTAACGTTTGGGAAACGTGCCTCGCAATCATCTTAAAAGTTGGCCAGCAGTCTTTGGCCGTCTTCGTGGTCAGCATGTTCACCGCACGTTTGATGGGCTTTGTCATGGACATCACTGGTCGCGACACAGTGACAGTTCTGATGGTCAATCTGGCAGGCACTTGCGTCTTGGTTGCGACAGCTTACGGCGCAGGTTGGTTCAAATCCCAACCTTGGCGGGTGGTGAAATAATGCGGCGTCGCGAGGTTCTAGCATCCATTGCAGCGCTGGCCGCTGTCCCTACTGCTTCTTGGGCTGATGAACCGGGCCTACAGCTTGGGGACGCAACCCCGTTTGACGCCAACACTGTCACGGATCGCGCCCGCGCAATGGCTGCCCAGCCTTATACGCCGCGCCCGCTGATCCCCCAAGAATGGCGCAATCTAACATATGACCAATACCGTAAAATCTGGTTCGATGCGCGCAACGCGCTTTGGGAAGGTACCGATACGCCACAACGCGTCGACGTATTCCCACCGGGCCTGTATTTCCCCCAAGGGATCAAAACATTCGTGGTGGAAGGTGACACAGCACGCCCAATCAAATTCGATCTTGGCGTTTTTGACACCACCGACACATTTCCAGACGTGCCAATCGACGACACGCTTGGGTATTCTGGTTTGCGCCTTCGAGCTGAAATCGACAAGCCGTCGATCTTTCAAGAGTACGCCGTATTTCAAGGGGCCAGCTACTTCCGTGGCATCGGTAAGGGACAAACTTATGGGCTATCGGCCCGTGGCCTTGCCTTAAAGACCGCCGACCCAATGGGCGAAGAGTTCCCCGATTTCACGTCCTTCTGGATGGAACGGCCAACGACAGGCTCTGACAATGTTATCATCCACGCTTTGCTCGACAGCCCAAGTTGCACGGGCGCTTATCGTTTTGACGTCGCGCATGGTGACACAACCGTCATGCAGGTTGCGGCTGAAATTTTCGCACGCGAAGACATGACACACATCGGTATTGCGCCGCTGACCTCAATGTTCCTGTTCGACGACACCGACCGCCAACGCTTTGATGATTTCCGCCCCGCAGTACACGACAGCGACGGGTTGTTGATCCACAATGGCGCAGGCGAGATCATCTGGCGCCCGCTTGCAAACCCGCTAAGCCTGCAAATCAGCGCCTTTGCGGATAATAATCCCAAGGGGTTCGGTCTGTGCCAACGGTCCCGCGAATTCAGTCAATTCAACGACCTTGAAGCGCATTATCACAAACGCCCAAGCCTATGGGTCACACCGGGCGAAGGCTGGGGGCGCGGGTCCGTGCAACTGGTGGAAATTCCCGCAGACCTTGAAATTTACGACAACATCGTCGCCTGCTGGCGCCCCTCTGCTGATTTGATTGCAGGGGACACTCACCGCATGACATATCGCCTTGATTGGGGCGATGCACCTGCCCCGCAAAAAGCGATGGCAGTGCTGAACACTGCGTCGGGTGGGCGTCCCGAAGGTGGGCGCATTTTTACCATCGATTTCGCACCAGATGACCGTCTTCCAGACGATTTGAACGATCTTATGAAAATCATTCGCACCTCGGCTGGCGAAGTCACCGATGGGGTTTTACAACGCAATCCTGAAACGGGTGGTCCGCGCCTTGCCTTCACCTTCTACGCAGGAGACGCCACATGGGCCGAGTTCCGCGTTCAGTTGCGCCTTGAAAGCGAAGCCTTGTCTGAAGTTTGGCTGTACCGATGGACCAAAAGTTAATGGCACAACCCAACGCACATATCATTGCTGATATGCCAGCCCCTGCACCACTTCTAATGCCGGAACAGGATTTCGAACGTTCGCCTTTGGCGCGCGATGTTACCCGTGGTGGCCATCCGATTTGGCGTCTTAGCGTGTTTATCCCGGCCCTGATCGGAACGGCCCTTTTGATGTGGGGCTTACACGGTGTCTTGATGCAATCAGGCATGACCGCTTTGGAATGGGTTTTGCTGTCACTTATCGGGGCGACATTCGTGTGGGTCACAATGGCGATAAGTACCGTTGGCGTGGGCCTTGCCGCACAGTTGCGCGAACAACGCGGCGTGGCGCTGCCCAAAAATGATCCGCTAAGCGTTGCCCTTTTGATCCCGATTTATAACGAAAACCCGTCCGATGTTTTTGGCAATGCCACAGCGATGTTGGGCGATCTGGCCCGACGCAAATCCGCGCATAATTTTAATTTGTTTGTTTTGTCAGACACGACCGATGATGCGACTGCTGATCACGAATGGCAGGCCTTTCAGTCGCTCAAAGCACGCACACCCAAAGGCATTGAAATCTACTATCGCCGCCGCGCGGAAAATACTGATAAGAAAGTTGGTAACCTTGTCGACTGGATTACTGGTTGGGGCGCAGACTACGATGCAATGCTGGTGCTGGACGCCGACAGCCTAATGACGGGGCGCGCAATTTTACGACTGTCCGATGAACTTGCAGCTGACCCAGATGCAGGACTTATTCAATCGTTCCCACAATTGATCGGGGCCGAAACCGTGTTTGCACGAATTCAACAGTTCTCGAACGTGGCGTATGGTTGGTTGCTGGCCGAAGGCCTTGCACGGTGGGCGCAACACGAGGGCAATTATTGGGGCCACAACGCCATCATTCGCACCCGCGCCTTTGCCGCAACCGCAGGTCTGCCCCACATGAAAGGTGTGCTTGGTGACGATCAATTGATCCTTAGCCACGACTTTGTCGAAGCATCGCTGCTGCGCCGTGCCGGCTGGCGCGTCCGCTTTTTGCCACGCATCGCGGGCAGCTTTGAGGAAACCCCTGGCACGCTGATTGATTACGTCTTACGCGACCGCCGTTGGTGCCGTGGCAACCTTCAACACCTGCGCCTGCTTGGCACACGTGGCTTGCATCCCGTGTCTAGATTCCACATGTTCCAAGGGGCCGCCGCCTATCTAATGTCGCCGGCATGGTTCATCCTGCTTGTTTTCTGGGCCTTGCTGGGCCGTGACGCCGACACCAACGTCATTAATTACTTCAACGAAACCAACCCACTGTTCCCAAACTGGCCCCCAGAAATGAGCCACATCGACAGCACAGTTTTCTTGTTCATCATGTACGCCATGCTGCTGACCCCAAAACTGGCAGGCGCGGGGATCATCGCCACAAACGGCAAAGCGGTGCGCTTGTTTGGCGGACGCCGCGCATTCCTAGGGGCCTTCTTTGTCGAGGTCGCACTGTCCATCCTTTACGCCCCGATCTTGATGATCCAGCAAACCCGCGCTGTCTTACGCGCCGCCTTTGGCCGCGCAGATGGGTGGGCCCCACAGCAACGTGATGCCCGCGCTTATCCCTTGCGCACGCTTATCAGCTTTCATTGGATGGAAACGGTATTAGGCGTATTGCTGGTCGCTGGACTTGTGGCAGGCCTGATCTCGCTTTGGCTGCTGCCGATTATCTTCAGCTTGGTGCTTGCGGTGCCGCTTTCAGCCCTAAGTGCAGTGCAATTAGGCCGCGCGCCTGCGGGTATCCGCATGGACAGCCCCAATTCACTGCGCGAACCTGCGATCCTGACCAAAGCAAAACGCGAACGCGCCGTTATCCGCTCTGCCATCGCGGACAAAGCAGGCATGGCAGCAGAATAGGTTAACAGGTTTTCGAGCCAATCAAATGCCATCTTCGCCCAGCCATTTGGAACACGGTGCCCACCGGGGAACAGCGCAAATTCCAACGCTGACCCGTCCGTACACCGCTCCCATGACCGACGCATGAACGGCCCTTTGGTCACAAACTTGTCGGCACGAATTTGCACACATTCATTAACTTCGCGCCACATACCCAAGGTGTAGAAAATGTCGCCCTGAACAAATCCATCAGGGTCATTAATGTCTTCGCCACGCACCACACGCCCCTCAAGCGGGACGGTAGTGTCCGTCCAGCCGTGGGTATGAAGCAAACGCACAGGCCCCGTACATTCCGTCGGATGAGGACGCCAAAAACCGCCGCTGACGGGTAAATAAGCATGAAACACATCAGGTGCCGAACATGCGAAATATGAGGTCATAGACCCGCCAATCGAAAACCCACCCAAAGCCATTGAGTCTGCATCCAGATCAAAGCGTGATGCCGCATCATCGCGTACAGATGTCAAAAACGCGACCTCGTCACGTTGCTGTCGCCAATCAGGATGAAACGACCATGCACGTGGCTGATTTCCAGTTTCACGTTTCAATCCATCAGGGCCAATCACCGCGTATCCACGAGCAAGCGCATCCTTAACCCAAGATTGCCCAACCGATCCTTTGCCAGACCCACCAAAACCGTGCAAAAACACGATGCTGCCCTTGATGTCGCCCTCAGGTAAAGCGATCAGATATTCACCGCCGTCGACCTGACACGCATCATCGATATTGCCACATTCAGCCATCGCCGCAGAACTCGAGGCGGCAAGAACCGCCCACGGCAAAAGATACTTCAACATGGCTGTTTCCCTTAATTCATAACAACTGTGGGCAAGCCACGTTTAATCCAACCAGCACCCGCACCAGACCCCAGCATGCCTTCCGGCACATCGATGATGTTGGTAAATCCAGCTTGCTGCAAACGGGTGGTCATCTTGCGCGACCGCACACCCCTTGCGCAAATCAACGCGACAGGTTGCGTATGATCGCCGCCAACCTTTGCCGACACCTGATCGATGAAATCGCGATCCAACATGCTGATCGGCACGGCACCCTCGCCTACGCCGGTGCGCGTCCATTCATCAGGCCTGCGAATATCCACAAGAACGATGGCACCACTTAGCGCAGCGTTATGCGCTTGGGGTGTCGACAATGTGCCGTCTTCCCCCGCTTGTGCGCCGATGTTGAACCAATTGGCCCCGAAAACTGCCGCGCCGCCTAAGACAACAACGCCTGCTCCCGCCAGAAAACCACGCCGAGTGAACCTTGATTTATCCATGAATTCTGCACCAATATTTTCTATCTTTGCAGGACTATAGGCTGAAACAGGGCAACCTTGCACCCCGCCTCGCGACGTTGTGACAACGGCTTATTACTTCAAGACAGGTGGTTTCTCGGGGTCAGACCCGGGCACGGGGAATTCAATTTGCTGCACATCAGCGGGTTGCGGCAGATCAAAGCGCAAGCCAACACTGGCCAAGCGCGGCGTGATCGGGTCGCTTGCATCAAAGAACCCCACATCCATAGCGCCCGCTTCAATCCCTGAAAAGGTTAGTGCTTCGCCGGCGGCTTGGGCCAACGCCCCTTGGGCATCAGGCAATGCACCAACAAATCCTAATAGGTGACCGTTGCTGCCACCGTTATATTTCACGCCAACCAAATAAGCGCTAAGGGCCAATCCTGTGGCCGTCGCCAGTTTAGTATCAATCGCGGTGATCAGTGTTTCCGGCAACCCAACGGGGGCGGACACTTCTTCAATCTTTGCCTCGACCTCATTGGGTGCATGGCCAAGCGTTTCGGCCAACCAGTTCACACCATCCGCGTCCAT
The DNA here is from genome assembly GCA_905182355.1 of uncultured Paracoccaceae bacterium. GTDB lineage: Bacteria > Pseudomonadota > Alphaproteobacteria > Rhodobacterales > Rhodobacteraceae > Ascidiaceihabitans. The sequence continues at coordinate 29,945 of CAJJBH010000047.1, forward strand.
CAGAAACGACGATGGCGCGACCTCAAGGTTCAGACCAAGGCCCAAACCCTGCCCAGCCAAAAGCTGTGCGATAACACGCCCTGACAATGCGGCATATGGCGTGGCTTCGCCCGTAAAGGCCGTCAGCCGTTCTTGGCGATCAAAGACCAATACGATTTCACCTGCCCCGATGTCGAATGTTTGGGGGTTGATCGTCTCGCCTTCAGCTTCTGCCTCTAACAGTAAAAACAGCTCTCCATCTCCAAGACGTTCGTAGAACGCAAGGCGCAGCGCATCATCATCAGGGGCAGCTTCCATCGCAGCGTGGGCGGCGTCCAAAGGGGTCAATTCGCTCATTTCAGCACCTCTTGCACCCGCACACGTAAGGCAGGCAATGTTTCAGTATCAAACCACGGGTTCTTCTTGATCCACCCCGTATTGTGCCAGCTGGGATGTGGCAAGGCAAAGACGCTTGGCGCACGGGAACGCCAGTCTTGAACCGTCTGCGTTACACCTGTCTTAACGCCAAGGTGATACTTATGGGCATAGCCACCAACAAGGATCATCAGGGGCATTTCGCCCAAGTGGTCCATCACACGGTGATGCCACGTTTCACCACAAATCTTGGGGGGTGGCAGGTCTGATCCTTTGGCATCATTTCCCGGAAAGCAAAATGCCATCGGGACAATCGCCAGCTTGGATTGATCGTAAAACACCGCCTCATCAATGCCCAACCAATCGCGCAAACGATCCCCTGAAGGGTCCGTAAACGGGCGACCAGTTGCGTGCACCCGCGCACCGGGGGCTTGGCCTGCGATCAAAATACATGCGCCCTTCTGGAACCACGCGACGGGGCGCGGTTGGTGGGCCGTGTGGGTCAAGGCAAAGCGATCACTGCACAAACGGCAGTCGCGAATATCATCGGCCAGATCAGACATGGGCTAAGATGTAGACGATCCGGGCACGACAACAAGTACTTTCATTTCGAATATTTTCGAAATAACTTGCCAGCTATCAATCATTTCTATAATTCTAGAAATATGAAAGTAGAATCAACAGACGATCTTAATCTCACCCTTGCCGCCACCAGCTTTGCCGCATTGGGATCCGAACAACGCCTTGGTGTGTTGCGGGCCTTAGTGCGTGCTGGCCCTGATGGTCTTAGCATTGGTGAACTTGCCAGCCGCACCGGCGTGACCGGCAGCACCCTTACCCACCACGTCAAGATTCTGGCCCAGGCCGGCATGGTCGAACAGACCCGCAAAGGGCGATCCATCATTTGCGCCGCGGTAGCTTACGATCAAATCCGTCACCTTTCCGAATTTCTACTTACAGAATGCTGCGCTGACAGCGCATCACCTTGCGAGGAACACGATCATGGCTGAAACCTCACAATCCCATTCCCACGGTCCAAACTTCACCAGATATCTGGCTGGCGCATGGGGGGCATCTGTTGCCTTAATTGCGTTGATTGCTCTGCTTGATCCCGGGCAATTGCCAACAACCCTTACCAAAACCGCCGCGTCGTTGTGGAGCACAGCGCCCTTCATCCTGTTTGCCGTCCTTGCCGTCGCTTTTCTAAAAGCCTCAGGCGCAGAAAACCTGCTGGCCCGAGCGTTTGAGGGCAATCCAGTCCGCATGGTTATCATGGCAGCCCTGCTTGGTGGGTTATCCCCGTTTTGTTCGTGCGAAGTGATCCCGTTCATCGCCGCATTGTTGGCACTTGGCGCACCGCTTGGTGCCGTCATGGCGTTTTGGCTGGCCTCCCCCTTAATGGACCCTGCGATGTTTCTGATCACATCAGGCACATTAGGATGGGACTTTGCCATTGCCAAAACAATCGCTGCAATCAGCCTAGGTATATTCGGCGGCTTCGGCATGTTGATCCTGTCACGCTCTGTCGTTTTTGCAGACCCTTTGCGGGAAAAAACCAACATCGGTAACTGTTGCAGTGTTCAAAAACCATTCTCGGGCAAGCCATTGTGGAGATTCTGGAGCGAGGCACCGCGCCGCGAGGTTTTCAAATCCACCACCTTGGAAAACGGGTTGTTCCTACTGAAATGGCTGACATTGGCCTATGTCATCGAGACCATGATGATCGCCTACATCCCCGCCGAAATGATCGCAGGTGTCTTGGGTGGCACAGGTGTCGGGCCGATATTTATGGGGGCTTTGGTTGGCGCACCTGCTTACCTAAACGGTTATGCTGCCGTTCCTTTGGTCGATGCATTGCTGGCGCAGGGAATGTCACAAGGCGCTGCAATGTCCTTTGTCATCGCAGGCGGTGTCAGTTGCATCCCCGCGGCCATTGCAGTCTGGGCCTTGGTGAAACCACGGGTGTTTGCCGCATACCTTGGCTTTGCAGTCACTGGCGCAATGATTGCAGGGATCATCTGGCAAGCGGTTGCGTAATGTACTGCTCTGCGGACTAAGCCATGCAAAATGATCAAAAGCCAGCATTTAAGCGCTGGCTTTTGCCTATGCTATAACAATAGATTCGTGAACACTCGGGCCAACAATTTACATTTGTTACTAAGTTGGACATAATATTGTCAAAATCGAAGGCTACTTAGTCATGAACCTCTTTTAAAGAGGACCGGAACAACCGCCTATAAATAAGGCGGGCCGGAACAGCAGTCACCGGAGCATCAGATGCTTGAGTTTGAAAATGTCAGCAAGTCCTTTTGGACAGGTAGCCAGCGCAAGGTCATACTTGATCGGGTGTCTTTCCGTGTGGAATTGGGCAATTCAATGGGCATCCTAGCGCCCAACGGGACTGGGAAAACAACACTGATTAACATGATGGCGGGTTTGGAAAAACCAGACGAAGGTGACATCCGCCGCAGCTGCAACATCTCGTTCCCGTTGGGATTTATGGGGGGTGTTGTTGGCAAGGTCTCAGCCATGGAAAATTCGCGTTTTATTTCGCGACTTTACGGACTTGATCCAGATTATGTCGAAAGTTTCTGTCGCTGGCTTTGTGGGTTAGGGGAATATTTCGACCAACCACTTGGTACCTATTCGGCAGCTATGCGGTCACGGTTCTCCTTTGCCTTGATGCTGGCTTTGGACTTTGACATGTATCTGATAGACGAAGGTATGCCTGGAACCACCGACGCAGAATTCAACCGTAAGGCTAGGGATCCACTACAGGAACGCCTACGTACAACAACAATCATCATCGTTTCGCACCAAGCAGAAACCTTAGAAAAATTCGCACGCTCTGCGGCCGTTCTTTTGGATGGCCAATTGCACATGTTTGATACCTTGGAAGAGGCAAAGCAGCTTTATGACTACGAAACCCACGAAAGCTAGGAAATTCCGGATCAAACGCAGCGCCGCAGCTGCGCCATCGGACGTTTCTGAGCCGCTGCAGCAAGTGGCCCAAGGGCAAGGGACTGCCGCAGATCAACTGCGCCAATCTGCACTTGGTTCAATGCGCAAGTCTTCCGTGCAGGCGCCGCCAAGTGGATCCACAAAACCACCGCCCCCACAGGCTGAACAAGCACAAGCAGGCGATGTGGCCAGCGCACAGCAAGTTGCGGGCGAAATCGACATGGACGCCATCCGTCGTGAAGGGCTGACAGGGCGCCAATTGCGAATGGCACGCCGCGTTGCACAAAAACACGGGCTGGCTCCTACTTCAGATTTTGATGCTGTGCGCATGCTGCGCGCCAAAGGCATTGATCCCTTCCAGCCGTCCAACACCCTGGAATTGGTTGTGCCGCAAGGTCGTGGCGAACAACATGAAGGCGGTGCACCTGATGCGATGGCCCAGTTGCCAGCCCAACAAGGTGGCGCAGGTGGTGGCCGTGTTCCATTGCCCCAGACAATGCCGGTTAAGAAACAATCGCTGCCATCAACAGACGTAAATCCTGCAGAACGTCGCAGCCGCGAAGTTGCACAAATTCAAAGGGACATTGCAACACGTAGGCGCAGGAAACTTGGTCTGCTTTTGGTGCGCCTTGCGTTTTTTATCATGCTGCCAACACTTTTGGCTGGCTACTATTTTTACAAAGTCGCCACGCCAATGTACGCAACTGAAAGCAGCTTCCTAATTATCCAAAACGAAGGCTCAGGCGGCGCAGGCCCCCTTGGTGGATTGCTGCCTACACAATTTGCGACCAGCACCGACGCTATTGCTGTTCAGGGATATTTGCAATCCAAAGATGCGATGCTGCGCCTTGATGCCGACCTTGGCTTTAAGTCACATTTTAAAGAGGCTGATGTGGACCCGATCCAGCGCCTTAGTGAAAATGCGACAAACGAAGAAGCATACAAACTGTATAAGAAGAACATAAAAATCGGCTATGATCCTACTGAAGGAATGATCCGTATGGAAGTCATCGCCGCCGATCCTCAGCTGTCTGCCCAATTTTCCCATCGCCTTATCAATTATGCACAGGAACGGGTGAACAGCCTTAGCCAACAAAAGCGCGACGGCACAATGGGGGATGCAGTTCAGGCCCTTGAGAAAGCGCAATTGGCCCGCCGCGACTCCCAAACTGCGTTGATCAAACTGCAGGTCGAAAATGGCATTGACCCCGAAGCGGTGATTGCGTCATTGCGCGGGAACATTACGCAGTACGAAACCCTTTTGATCGAAAAAGAGCTTGAGCTGTCTGCCCTGTTCGACAACCAAAACCCAAACCGTGCAAAGGTCGAAGGTGTCCAAGCTGACATTCGCCGCCTAAGCCAGTTGATTGTCAGACTGAACGATCGCATGAACAAATCTACCAGTGAAAAACCTTCATTGGCGCGACAAGCGGTACTGCTTCAATTGGCGCAGGCAGATCTGGCCAGCACGGACATGAATTTGCAGGTTTCAAATGGCGTGTTGGAACAATCCCGGACCGAGGCAGGGCGCCAGGTGCGCTACCTAACGATCGCCGTTGATCCAGTTGCGTCAGAAGAACCAAGCTACCCACGCTCCTTTGAAAATACCATTTTGGCCTTCCTCATTTTTGGCGGCATCTACATGATGATCTCGCTTACAGCCTCAATCCTTCGTGAACAGGTAACTGCATAATATGAAACACGTAAACGTCGCCGATCTGATAATTGGCAATGACCGCCCGCTCACCATCATTGCAGGCCCCTGCCAGTTGGAAAGCGCAGACCACGCGCAAATGATTGCGGGCAAAATGAAAGAAGCCTGTGATGCGTTTGGGGCGCAATATGTGTTCAAAGCCAGCTACGACAAAGCCAATCGCACCTCCATTGACGGCATTCGTGGGCCGGGTATGGAAGAAGGGCTTGCGATGCTTGCCTCGGTAATATCAGCCATCGGCGTGCCTGTCCTGACAGATGTACACACCCCGGAACAATGCGTCGCCGCGGCGTCCGTGTGTGACATCCTGCAAATCCCGGCGCTGCTGTGCCGTCAAACCGATCTTATATTGGCAGCAGCAAAAACCGGCGCAGCGATCAACGTCAAAAAGGGACAGTTCCTTGCGCCTTGGGACATGCAAAACATCGTCACCAAGATCGAAAGCACAGGCAACGAACGCATCATGTTGACTGAACGCGGCACGTCATTTGGGTACAACACCCTTGTCACCGACATGCGTTCACTCCCACAAATGGGCATGACTGGGTATCCAACGGTCATGGACGCTACACACTCGGTCCAACAACCCGCAGGACTTGGCGGCTCCACAGGTGGACAACGCGAATTTGCGCCGCTTATGGCACGCGCAGCAGTTGCCATCGGCACCGCCGCAGTCTTCATCGAAACGCATGAAGACCCAGACAAGTCACCCTCTGACGGTCCAAACATGGTCTACCTTGATGAAATGCCCGACCTGATTGAAACGCTGATGCAATTTGATGCGATCGCTAAGGCACGTCCTCTAAAATTGTAACACAACATAGCAAGTCCATAAAACGTGACAAAACCTGCCCATACCGTTTCCAAAACACGTGGGAATTCCTGCGCGACGCCATGATCACACCAACAGGTTTCCGCGAATATAACGCGCAGTGGCAGTATCCTGACGCGATCAATCTGCTTGGTATTACGGCCCTTGGTCTTGGCCTTGGCACACAAATGCAAAAGCGCGGGATCGAGCCGGTGATTGCCACGAATATTCACTGTCAATCAAAAACACGCTGATGCTCGGGCTGATGCAGGCAGGTATTCACGTCAAGGACATCGGACCGCCTTGTCGCCGATGGCCTATTTCAGCCAATTTCAGCTTGATGCCCCTGCTGTTGCAATGGTCACCGCCAACCACAATCCCAACGGCTGGACTGGCGTAAAGATGGGGTTCGAACGCCCCCTCACCCACGGCCCTGACGAGATGAACGAGTTGCGCGATATTGTACTGAACGGACATGGCGAACCGCGCGATGGTGGCAAATACGAATTCATTCACGGGGTGCGCGAAGCATACCTTGACGATCTTGTGGGCGACTTAAAAATTACCCACAAACTCAAAGTGCTCTGCGCAAAGGCAACTGCACTGCGGCTGCCTTTGCGCCCGAATTGTTTGAACGGCTTGGGGTAGAAGTGGTGCCCAGCCACAACGAACTTGATTATAACTTTCCTCATTACAACCCGAACCCCGAAGCGATGGAAATGCTGCACGATATGTCGGACAGCATTAAAGCATCCGGTGCCGATTTCGCGCTTGGCTTTGACGGCGACGGCGACCGCTGCGGTGTTGTCGATGACGAGGGCGAGGAAATCTTCGCAGACAAAGTTGGCGTCATCATGGCGCGTGACTTGGCCAAAATTTACCCCAATTCCACAATAGTGGCAGACGTAAAGTCCACTGGCCTGCTCGCCTCTGACCCCGAATTGATAAAATACGACACGCTTGATCGTTTGGTTGCCAAACTTGTTGCCAAGTTCGACGCTGGTGAGCTTATCGCCAACCGTGCAATCAAGGAAATCGTAACCGTCAATGGCGCACGCGTGATCCTAGACAATGGCTCATGGGGATTGGTGCGGGCCTCCTCAAACGCCCCCAACCTTGTGGTGGTCTGCGAAAGCCCCGAGTCCGAGGCAGAAATGCGTGTCATCTTTGCAGATATCAATGCGATCATCCGCACAGAAAGCAGCGTCGGTGAGTATGACCAAAACCATCTAAATAATCGTCGGGTGGTTCCTGTAAAGCGAAGTTAGGGAACCAACCACGCGTTCAGCAATAGCTTTGGCGACCGTAATCCGATCTCTTGGTTCGCAGTATCAGACCGTGATTTGCTAATCGTATAAACGTCGCGCAAACACGACGATGCCTTTTTGATCCGACTGCATGTTCCAAGCTTAATTTCAGAATCCAATGCTCCATCCATTGTTGGGAACATTCTCTGGATCATGCCAAAATTCTCTACATCATTGTTGGTGCAATCAACCGCCAATACTGGCTTGAATTCCCCTTTGTCCTCGGCGGTTTCACTGTCGATGGGGTGTTTGCCAGCATATTGCTTCAACACCGCATTCATCATCAAAACATGGTGAATTTCACCTTTGTTAAACAGGTTTTTTACCGCTGAATTAAATTCGGGTTTCAATCTTAACTTCGGATTGTCCATCATTGACTGCATCACATCGCTGCATTGCACATTCAATTCCGTCAAATCTTCGTACAACACTTTATAAAGCGAATAGGCATACTCAGCCATCTTGTTACTCTTAACTTTATAACTGATGCTCAATAATCCATTTGAATTGATACGTATTAAATGCTCAACACGCTGCCTGTCCGACAGTATGTCCTCGGCTCTGACAGGTGCTGCAAACGCAATGCAAAGCAAAAATGTTGTTGCTATTCTGAGCATGATTCCCCCCCTCAATCCATCGATAAGACACATTGTGTGCTGAAAAAAAAGTATTGACTAAAGATCAGTCAAACAGCTTTAACAATCCACCTTTGAGTTTATCTTCTAACTTTTTTTTCGCAGCCTCCTCGAGGGACTGGCCTTCCTGCGTAACAACGCCCAATTTTTCACTAATTTTGCTTTCGGCACGGGCCTTTGCCTCGTTCTCCAACTCTTTGGCTTTTACTTTCAGTTTAGCCTTTTCTTCAGCCATATTCAGATTAATCACAGCTTCCAAATCAGGACGGATACGTGGATTAGACCACGGCCCTTTAATGCTCACTGGTATCGCAATCCCACTGCCCGAATTGGCCCGCAACGCAGATGGGGTGAACAGATAATCAATATCCTGCGCCCCCAAACCAACACGGCCTTTGCCGCGTGCCTCATAATTGGGTAACGTGAACAGCAAATCGTCGTTGCGTAGATTGCCTGCAGCAATGTTAAAGGTCGCGCCTAAACTGTCAAAAACCGTGGTGCCGCCTGACCCTTTGCCATTGCCCATCAGCGTGTTCAAATCCAATCCCTGAATGGTGCCTTTGCCCAAACGCACAGCGCCATTACCAGACAGTCCCCGCATGATTGCGTCCACCGATGATCCACTGCTCAAAAACGAAAGCTCTGCGTCACCAGTGCCTGTTAAGCGCTCCATCGCCAAAGCATCGCGCAACACGCCCTGGACCGAAATGCCCGAAGCGAACAACTTACCGCCCACCGATAAACCGCCGCGGTTGTTCATCACGAACTCGCCCAAAACCGTACCGTTATAGGCCTGAATTTCTAGCAATTCGAATACTGCACGGGACCGTTCATTTTTCACCAAAGCACGGGTTTTTCCCAGCTTGAAAGACCCCAAATCGACACTGCTTGCATTCAGCGCAATCGCGCCATTAAACGCCGCCAAACCTGAGGCATCAATACGGGCCTTGGGCCAACCTGACCCCACAGCAGCCGTAGATGATGATCCCGAACCGCCCCCACTTGAATCCCCTTGTGTCGCCCCCGTTAAATCCAAAGCACCCGCGCTCAACTGCGCATTGATTTGCGGCGTGCCGTTCAAGGATATGTCGGCCGCACCCGTCACTGTGTTGCCACCCAAATCCGCGGTAAGTTCACGAAGGGACAAACGACGATCCGAGGTCAGCGTTACATCCGCCTTCATATCCACAGTGCGGCCCAAACCGCGCGGCAGCTCCGCGCCGCCTGCCCCTACACTGCGCAAAAATTTGTCCGTATCAGACAGTTTCAACACCATCCGACCCGCAACATCACCCGCCGTACTTGCCCGCCCATTCAGCGACAGCGCACCACCCGCCGCTGTGATTTTCACGACAACTGGCTGCACTTGGCCCGTGATAAAGCCTGCAAAACCGTTAATCCGTGCAACGACGTCCACATTCGCACCAGCAGGGCGGACGGTTGCGCGGATATCTGCGGCCCCCAACCGCTCTGGCCAATCCAACGCCAAATCAACGCCCGTATAGGACACCAAATCGCCGCCTTCTGCGTCGTAGATTAACGTTGCATCTGTTATCGCCAAACGCTGTAACCTGAACGCTTGCGGGGCACGGTCTGGCGCCACTTCTGTTTCAATTGCGGCGTCACCGCTGGCAGTGCTAAACACCCAGCTGGCACGGCCATCTTTGCGGCTTTCTAGCCGAATGGTTGGGCTTGTGGCCTCGATATTGGTGATCTTGATCTCGCCACTTAACAAAGCCGAGACATCAATCCCAATCGCCACATTTTGCGCCGTCAGCATCGAACCCTGTAGCGCCCAATCGGCGTTGCCAACTTCAAGACCACCGGCAGACACCCCCAAGACAGGCCAAATCGTCATCGACACATCACCAGTGATGCTCACATCACGGCCAGTCTGCGTCCTGATCTGCTCAGCCGCAAGTCGCGCAATCCGATCCGCAGGCAAGAAAAACAGCGCCCCGATCAAGATAACCACAATCAGCAGCAACGCTCCGATAATACGCCCAATCCATTTCATGCCCAAAACCCCATTTTCGTTATTTGTGCCATCCTAAGCCTAGCGCTGCGGTATCTCAATCCCACGGCCCTTTCCCTTGCCATGCCACTACATTATAGGCTGTAGCATGAGCACAAACCCACCAAATATTCGCCCCGACCTTGCCCCCAAATTGCAAGTGCGTGAACCCGTACGCAGCGGCCAGCCGACCATCGGCATGGTGTCGTTAGGCTGTCCCAAAGCACTGGTAGACAGCGAACGCATCCTGACGCGGCTTCGGGCCGAAGGTTACGGCGTGTCCCCTGATTATGCCGGCGCAGATGCTGTAATCGTAAACACCTGTGGGTTCCTAGACAGTGCCAAGGCCGAAAGTCTGAATGCAATTGGTGAGGCACTCAGCGAAAACGGCAAGGTTATCGTGACGGGATGCCTTGGCGCAGAACCCGACTATATCCGCGAACACCACCCCCGTATCCTCGCCGTCACGGGGCCTCATCAATATGAACAGGTGCTGGACGCCGTGCACAAAGCCGTGCCACCCTCCCCTGATCCGTTTATCGATCTGCTGCCCGCATCCGGCGTATCCTTAACGCCGCGCCACTTCAGCTACCTAAAGATTTCCGAGGGCTGCAATCACAAATGTAAGTTCTGCATCATCCCTGATATGCGTGGCCGCCTGCAATCCCGCCCCGCCCACGCAGTCATGCGCGAAGCCGAAAAGCTGGTGGATGCTGGGGTTAAAGAACTGCTCGTCATCTCCCAAGACACCTCCGCCTACGGCGTCGATATCAAACACGCGGAGGACCGTGGACACCGCGCCCACATCACTGATTTGGCCCGTGACTTGGGCAGCTTGGGCGCATGGATACGCTTGCATTACGTCTACCCCTACCCCCATGTGCGCCAAATGATCCCGCTAATGGCCGACCCGTCAAACGGCGTCCTTCCCTACCTGGACATCCCGTTCCAACACGCACATCCCGACGTGTTAAAACGCATGGCGCGCCCTGCTGCTGGATCAAAAACGCTGGACGAAATCGCCGCATGGCGTGCCATTTGCCCTGACATCACGCTTCGCTCGACCTTCATCGTGGGTTATCCGGGTGAAACCGAATCCGAATTCCAAACCTTGCTGGATTGGATGGACGAGGCACAATTGGACCGCGTCGGTTGCTTCCAGTACGAAAACGTCGCTGGCGCACGGTCAAACGCATTGCCCGACCACGTGGACGCCGAGATGAAACAAGACCGCTGGAACCGCTTTATGGAAAAAGCCCAAGCGATTTCCGAAGCGAAGTTGCAAGCCAAAGTTGGCACACGCATCGACGTGATCATTGACGAAATCGACGAGGACGCCGCGACGTGCCGGACCAAAGCGGATGCGCCAGAGATTGATGGAAACCTGTTCATCGACGAAGGATTCGAGAAGTTGAGCGTAGGCGATATCGTGACGGTCGAGGTGGACGAGGCTGGGGAATACGATTTGTGGGGTAAGCTCGCGACATAACCCATTTTAGATTCTCCAACGGAAAACAAACCTTGCCTCGTTCTATCTAGGTAACAACCATTGGAGAACGCCCATGTCACACTGCATTTTGAAAGCCCTGTTTTTGGTAAGCCTGCCAATATCAGCCACCGCCCATGACAATGTTTCGCACGTTGCGGATGACGGCGCTGTGACCTGCATCACCTCAAACGGTGCGCCAAATCACGACATGGGGCGGTTCCCAAACCGCGCGAACCCCAACGCGTTTCGCTCTCAAAACCTAAAATTCTGTTTCCCAAGCGAGCCAAAGATCGCAAATCGCACAACCGAGGGTTTAATGACTGTCGGCGTCTCTCTAACAGGCGTCCCCTTCCGGCCCTATACTGCGGGATATTACGACCCCAACGGACGTCGCGGTTTCAGCCATGATCCCTCAAGCGGATGGCGTCAGCAGGCCATGCATCACCCGCGCAGATTAGGAATGGATGACCAGAACGCGCATGTAGATCGCTCTGGGCTTTATCACTACCATCATGTGTCCAGCAACTACTTGGCCTCACAAGGCGGGTCACACATCGGCTTCGCACCGGACGGCTTCGAAATACACTACAGCCCCAGATCAGCTATATCATCATGGCAGTTAAAAACGGGTAAACGCCCAACCGAACCATACGGCACCTACGATGGTACGTTTGAGGAAGATTTCGAATATAAGGCAGAAACAGGGACACTGGATAAATGCAACGGTGCCATGGTGAGCGGTGTTTATACTTACTTTGCCACCGACAGCTATCCGTTCTTCCCACGGTGTTTCAAAGGCGTTCTGAAGGATCAGTTCATGACTCGCATATAAAAACTCACGGTCAAATCAGGTATCTCATGACAAACGCCTAATTTGACCACCTTTTGCTGCCAACTATGTTATCTGATCAACAGCAACCAAAAGGCAGGAATTTATGACCACCCCAAAAATCGCGCAAAAAGCACCTTATCCCGTCGAAGTAGAGGCTGGAAAGTCCTATTTCTGGTGCACCTGCGGAGAATCCTCCAAACAACCGTTTTGCGATGCCTCGCACAAAGGCACCGATTTCACACCGATGAAATACACCGCCGAAGAAAGCAAAAAAATCTTCTTCTGCGGCTGCAAAGCCACTGGAAAATCACCACTTTGCGACGGCTCACACAACAAAATTTGATCTCTTAAGGTGCGCGTTCTGCGCACCTTATCGCCCAACACTTGCAAATGTTCTTATTATGTTCTATTTTTGTTCTCAATTGGAACAAAGGAGCGTTTGTCATGTCATACCAACATCACCTACCCGGCGTTTTCACCTCTGAGCAGGGTGCCTTGAAGATCGAAGCACCCGTGCCTGCCACAACCAAGCAGATCGAATTCGCCACCACAATTGCGCGCAACGCAAAGCTGGACGTGCCAACGACACTGTTCACAACCCGTCACGGATTGTCGCAGTGGATCGACAAACATAAGCCAACACCACCCACTGGCAAGTTTTCGCAGTACCCGTCGTCCAAACAGGTGCAATTCGCCGAACGGATCGCCCGTTTGAAGCGCAGCCAAGTGCCTCATGAATGTTTCCGTGACAAGACCATGATGTCGCGCTGGATCGACGGAAACAAACCGCGCTGAATTCATTGGATCAGCGCGGCGTTTGCGCTACTTCAAGGTCATGAGTGAACCAACCAAAGTCCTGTACAACGCTGAATGCCCCGTCTGTCGTTTTGAAATTGATAATTACCGCAGCTATGCGCAGAAATCTGATCTTGCGATCCGCTTTGACGATCTGAACAGCGATGCATTGGCCGCGTGGAATATCACATCGGACCAAGCGGCCCGCCGTCTATACGTAGCACATGAAGGTCAGCTTTATTCCGGCATACCCGCCTTTATCGTCTTGTGGCAAGAGATGCCGCGCTACAGGTTTCTGGCGCGGATCGTCAGCTTGCCAGGGCTGCATTGGTGCGCATGCAAAACCTATGACCTCACGTTAGCACCCGCGATTTATCGTTGGCATCGCATCCGGCAACGGCGTAGATGAAGCGACCCTATTAAGGCCGCACTATGCAATACCCCACCAGTAAATCCGAGACGATCGCAGACGGTGCTATCCACGCCATTTCAATCATCATCGGCTTGGTCGGGGCGGTCTGGTTGTGGTGTTACCTACCAATGTGGCGCAGCACCGAAATGTCTTGGGCTGTGGGGACGTACATCGTGATAATGGTGGCTGCCTTTGTCATCTCAGGCACCTATCACATGACGCCAATTTCCGTTCTACGTGTAAAACTTAGACGTGCCGATCATGCGATGATCTTTTTGCGTATTGCGTCCAGCCAGACCCCACTGATCATGATGATCAACACACCTTTTGCCTACACCGTTTTGGCGGGCGTTTGGGCCATTGCGCTCTACGGTTTCGTCCTGAAACTGTTCTTTTGGCAAGGTACAGGTGGCTCTTCGATGAAACTATACTTCGCAATGAGTTCATCGATGTTCCTGCTGATATGGCAAATGTGGGTAAAACTGGATCACGCAGCGCTTTGGCTGATCCTGATCGGTGGCGCAGTTTATGCAATCGGTGCGCTGATCTATTCGCGCAAAGACATGCCATATCGCTACCCCGTCTGGCATATCTTCGCGACAACAGCGTCCGCCGCCTTCTTCTTAGCAATCGTCATCGCAATCCGCTGATCATCCGAACATCAAAGCGCGTCTAGATACGCCCGCACACAGGTTTGGACATGGCGAAACCGATCGCCGCCCAGATGTTTGCCACCATACCAACGGGTTACGACGATCAGGTGATCTTGCAGGCCTTCGCGTTCCAGCATCCGCACGATGATCATACCCGCGCCGCTTTCCCCGTCATCCGCCTTTAACGCGCCCGTCAAAGACAGCTGCACAGCCCATGTGTTGTGGGTCGCCTTGGCATAAGCTTTATCACGTTTCAGCACCTTCAGGGCCGCATCCACGCCAGCGCGATCCGTCACAGCACAGCCAGAAACCGCGTATTTCGATCCCTTATCGGTCAAGATTTGACCCATTAACTTCATGGTAAGGTTTCCCAGACCTGCGTCCAAAGCCCGCACATGTTACAAAATCCTCATTAGAAGACCGAATTTTAGAATACTCACATTATACACATGAATTGGGGCCTTTAGTTATGGGAATTTTCAATCTCTCACCCGTAATATTTGAAATGATCGGTGTCATCGGGTTTGGACTTTATGTTCTGAACTATGCCCTGCTGACCCTGCGCTATCTTAGCGGCCATGATGTAGCATATTTCATTCTAAATCTTCTAGCCGCAGCCTTTGTGCTGGTTGGGCTTATGGCAAGTTTCAATCTGGCCTCAGCGCTAATCCAAGTCTTCTGGGTGGGCATGTCGCTGGCTGGAATTGCACTTAAATTTACACGACCACCGAACAACGCAACGCTTAGTTAAGCGTCGCAGCAGTGTTGCGAACCGTTTGGATGCGGGACGCGTTGGGTGGATGTGTGCCCAAGAAACGATCACCCGGATCAGGAATAAGGGTAAAGAACGCAGCCCCATTCAACGGTGAAAACCCAGCATGGTGGGTAATCACAGTTCCCAAAGCATCGGCTTCCAACTCAAAATCCTTGGAATAACTACGCGCGCCAATTTGGGCTCCCAGCTTTGTCGCCTCGTCCACACCCGCCGCCGATGCACCAGTCAGGGTCGCAAGGCCGGCAAAAATCACCGCACCCGCGACCGCATTTTTCTGCTGCCGCGCGATGTGCCCGCGAATGTGATGGGCCGCTTCGTGCCCCATAACAAACGCCAGTTCATCGGCATTACGAGCCTCGTCAATCAGCTTAAGGGTGAAGGCAATCACAGGCCGATTGTTCTTGTCCAAAAATTGATAGGCATTTGAGGGCTGGCCAGCCCTGTCATCAATCACAATTCGAAAATCACAATTCACGCCCGATGTTCTGGACCGACATTCACGTTCCGCTACAGGTTCCACACGGGTCGTAACCTGCGCAAAAGCGCGCGCCGCTTGGCTACTTGAACCAATGGTTATCGCTCCAGCAACCACCGCGGGCGCATCCGCGCCAGTTTGGTTTACAGGGACCGTTTCGCATCCGGCACCCAATGCCAGCGCACAAAATCCAAACGTAATTCTTAAAAACATCAGACCCTCATCGAAAACAACTTAACCGCCACTCTACCACCCGTCCGCGGCTCTGCCACCCCCCAGATCAACCGCGCGTCATCACATAAGCAGGATTACGGTCCCGAAAGAAAACGCGGTGCATCAGCGCAATTACATTGCCACGCCGCACGCTCTACGCCACAGTCGAAAAGGTTAAAGACGGCAACGTCATAGGAGAATATCATGCGTAAGTTTTTGGTGGTGCTGGATGACAGCCACGAATGTTTGAACGCAATGCGCTTTGCGGCGATGCGTGCCGCACACACAGGCGCGGCTGTAGAAGTGCTGGCCGTCATTCCACCGGATGAATTCAATCACTGGATTGGTGTCGGTGCCGTGATGCGCGAAGAAGCACGCGACCGCATCAACGCTCATTTCGAAGTCTTCGCCAAGTGGATGCGTGACAAACAGCAGATCGATCCTGAACTGGTCATTCGCGAAGGCGAAGCTGTCGCAGAGATCATCGCCCAAATTGCTGAAGATCCCGAAGTTGGAGTGTTGGTTTTAGGCGCTGGCACCAGCAACAAAGGCCCAGGACCAATCATAACCCAACTGACCAAAAGTGCAGGCAGCCTGCCGATCCCAATCACAATTGTGCCCGGCGACATCACCAAAGAAAAGCTAGAGGCTATTACGTAAAGGGGCCGCCCAAGTGGGGTGGATAAAACCCACCTTTTGGATCGACCCTCGAATGGCGGCTTCGAGCCCTAATTTCCAATCCTGCGTGCCAGCTAATGTCGACTTTTGGGAAACATAAAAGTCACACCAGAAGATTTGTTCCAAAGCTGGCGTTGGGTGCAGATGGCGGTGCTGCTTAGCACCATTGCATTTGCGGATATTCGTACCGAAATTGCCATTCTGTGCCGTTAAGTCAAAGTCGCCAATGAGTGAGGCGACCTTGAAAAGTAATGGCACTCTTGCTTTCAATTTGACCCTAGCAGGAAACGACGCGGCCGCTGATCACCTGTCTACCCACCCGAACATCATCAAACTAAGTGCACGCACTGTGAGGCTGGCCAAACAGGAAAAAAGTTACGGATGCAGTCAGAGGTCTTTCTATCGCGCGAGTTGGAACATCTGTCGAACAAGTTAGGCTCACTGTTTCACACGCCCTTGGCCTTTGACGCCTCAATTAATGTGGTGCACCTAAGGCATGATCGCTAAGCGTATTGCGTATGCCACGGCGCCAAGGGCGAGTACACTTACGATCCATATGGTGACGAACCACCCAATCTTCTTTAGGAGCGGTGAGTGCATCAGTGATACCCCTCTGTCGGATCGACTTTTCCACGGAATACCCAGTAGGCGTAGGCCGTGTAAGCCAAGATCATCGGCACTAGAACGACCGTTCCGACAAGAGCGAATTTTAGGCTTTTGTCAGGGGCCGCTGCATCAACAATTGTCAGGCTTGGGGGCACGATATTGGGATAAAAACTAATTCCGATGCCGATAAAACAAAGCACAAAGATACAAATTGTCGCCGGAAACGGCTGTCCGTCCTTACCTGCGTTCAAGCCAGCAAACAAAGCCCAAGCTGCAAACAGCATAGCACCAGGCATCAATACGCTAAAGATGCTGCCGGGTAGGTTGAGCCAACGGTTGAAATATTCTGGATCTTGAAACGGTGTCAGAATGCTGACGACACCGATGAATCCAAGCGTTGCCGCCCCAAGCCACCAAGCATAGCCTTGCATTCTGCGCTGCAGATCACCTTCAGTCTTGAGGATGATCCATGTGGCACCAAGCAAAGCATATCCAACCACAACAGCAACTCCTGTGAGGATTGAAAACGTGCTGAGCCAGTCCCACCAACCGCCAGAATAAGCGCGCCCGGTGATCTCGACCCCCTGAACCAAAGCCCCAAGTGCGATACCTTGCATAAAGGCAGCAACAATTGATCCGCCAAAAAATGCGACATCCCAAACAGGTTTCCAACGTTCTGTCCGCCACCGGTATTCAAATGCGACGCCGCGAAAAATCAGTGCCAGCAGCATCAAAATAATGGGCATGTAGAGCGCGGGCATGATGATTGCATAGGCCAACGGGAAAACGGCGAACAATCCGCCACCCCCCAGCACCAGCCACGTCTCGTTTCCGTCCCAGATGGGAGCGATAGAGTTCATCATTGTGGATTTTTCCCTCTCACCTTCAGCGAAAGGGCACAAGATGCCGACACCAAGGTCGAAGCCATCAAGGATGACGTAGGTCAGCACAGCAAATGCAATGATGCCGGCCCAGATAAAAGAAAGTTCAAACATCGTAAGGCTCCTTATTCGCCTGGAATTGAATCGGGGTCAGTTTGCATAATCGGGGTGATGCCGGCTGTACGGATGGGCCCCTCTTTGAGCAGTGGGTCGGGTTTGCTTGTCGGGGCGTTCATCATACGCAGTATGTAAAAAGTACCCGCGCCAAAGACAAAAAAGTAGACCACGATAAATGCTATCAGCGAGGCTGCCACCGCAGGTGCCGCGACGGGCCCAAGACTGTCTGACGTCCGTAAGACACCGTAAACAGTAAAGGGTTGTCGCCCAACTTCGGTAGTGATCCATCCCGCAAGAACAGCTACGAATCCCATTGGCCCCATTAAAATGGCGGCACGGTGCAGCCACTTATCCTCATACAAGCGTCCGCGCATCCGGCGAAGCACGCTCCATGCACCAAGACCAAGCATTGCAAAGCCGAGGGCAACCATGATGCGGAAGCTCCAGAAAAGGATTGCTGCTGGCGGCTCATCTTCGTCTGGAATCATATCTAGACCGTCAAGTGGGGCACCCCATTCGTGTCTCAGGATCAAGCTGGAAACTTGAGGAATCTGGATTGCATAATCGATCCGTTTTTCTTTTGGATTTGGAATCCCGAACAGGATCAGAGGCGCACCATGAGGATGGCTGTCATAGTGACCTTCCATCGCCATGACTTTGGCTGGCTGGTGTTCAAGTGTATTGATCCCGTGAAAATCGCCGGCAATAATTTGCAGTGGGGTGACAACGATCAGCATCCACATTGCCATGGAAAACATCCGGCGTGCGGGACCGTCTTCGCGATTACGCAGAAGATGAAGGCCACCCACACCACCAACAACAACAAGTGCGACAGTCAGATAGGCGGCAAGCACCATGTGAACCAAGCGATAGGGGAAGGATGGGTTGAAAACGATCGCCCACCAGTCTTCAGGATAAAACTGGCCAAGTTCGTTGATACTGTATCCAGCCGGTGTCTGCATCCAAGAGTTCACAGATAGAATCCAGGTTGCGGACATCAATGTCCCGAAAGCAACCATTGCGGTGGCAAACATATGAAGCCTGTTACCCACACGTTCCCGCCCAAAAAGCATGATGCCCAGAAATCCAGCTTCAAGAAAAAATGCCGACAAGACTTCGTACGCCATAAGGGGCCCAAGAACCGGACCCGTTTTATCAGAGAAAACCGACCAGTTTGTTCCGAATTGATACGACATTACGATGCCTGACACGACACCCATGCCAAAGGCGACGGCAAATATCTTCTTCCAGTAATTGAACAATATCAGATAGGTTTCATCCTTTGTCCGTAACCATAGGCCGTTCAGAACGGCCAGATAGCTTGCCAATCCGATTGAGAAGGCAGGGAAAATGATGTGGAACGAGATGGTGAACGCGAATTGAATGCGCGCTAAGGTCTCAGCGGTGAAGCCGTCTAGCATGGCGTTAGCCTCTATCAAAAGATGTGTGACCTCCACCAAAGGCGAGGGCCGTGTTTTCGTTTAGTTATTTTGCGGGTCAAAATCAGCGACTGCAGTCAAATTCTGGCCATTGCGATCAATTTGGGACCGATAATTCCCAAAAATAATATCATCGAAATAATCCTTTTGTTGCGTTTGACCGATGCCTACCAGAGTTTTGCGGCCTTATTCAGTGACAAGGTCACAGAACTTGCGAATAACTTATATCCATAATATATGTTTGATTGTGGAGGATAAAATGAAACTCACTGCTTATTCCAATTACGCCCTGCGTTCGCTTCAACTTGCCGCACTCAAAGCCCCGAACCGTATCAAAGTCGATGATGTTGTGCAGATCCACGGCCTTGCGCGGCCCCATATCGTAAAGATCGTTCATGAGCTTGGACGCGCTGGGTATTTGGAAACAATCCGTGGACGTGGAGGCGGGTTCCGTTTGGCCCGGCCTGCGGCGGAGATCGTGATCGGCGATGTCGTGCGCATGACCGAAGGTCCGCTTGAACTGGTCGAGTGCTTCAATCCCGCGAAAAACACCTGTCCTCTGATCGGAATCTGCAAGCTGTCCCGCGCACTACAAACTGCGACAAAGGCTTTTATGGCGGTGCTTGATGATCTCACTTTGGCAGATATTGCATCTAATCGGGCCGAGCTTCTGGCACGGATTGCGCCTATTGAAGAAGGTATCGTCGCACCGATGCGCCTGACCCAATGAATGCCATTGACTGGACAGAACGGTTCAAGGGGACCATGGCCCTGCCGCGTCCTGTGCGTGACAGGCTTCTCAATGTGGCACTCATTCGGGATCACAAGAAGGGTTATCAGGTTTTCGGACCGGAAAATGTGCCGGACAGTCTGATCTTTCTCTACGATGGAACGATCCGTGTTTCACAGACCTCTGGCAATGGGCGGGATATTGTTCTGTACCGCGTCGATGCTGGAGAAAGCTGCGTTCTGACAACTGCCTGCATGTTGGCAGAAGAGGCATATAACGCGGAAGGAATCGCAGAATCTGACATCAAGGTGGTGGTATTACCTAAAATGTCGTTCGATCGGCTGGTCGCTGAGGAACCAGCTTTCCGATCGTTTGTGTTCGCCACATATTCGCGCCGCTTGATCGATCTGTTGCGGGTGGTAGACGATGTCGCTTTTGGACGGATTGATGTGCGTCTCGCCGAACGGCTGTTGGTCTTGGCGGGTGGTGACAGAGAAATTGCCGCCACACATCAGGAAATCGCCAGCGAGCTTGGGACTGCGCGCGAAGTCATCTCACGTGTTCTGCATGATTTTCAAGAACGCGGCCTTATCGTGCAATCCCGCGGGCGTATCACATTGTCGGCTAAACCTGCTTTGCGCGCGATTGCGGAAAGCGATTAGTTAGAATCGCATTTTTTGCCCGTTAGGTGACAATATCACTGAAGTGAAGGTCGATAACTTATACTTGTTAGTTAACTTAAGCCTAGGAGGACGACATGACTAACAACGTTGGAACCATCGACCGTATTCTGCGCGCTGCTTTAGGCGTGGTTTTGCTTTATCTTGCCTTTTTTAGCGGTCTGTCGCTGTTTGCGGCTCCGCTGTTCAAATATGGTGCTGCATCGATCGGCATTGTGATGTTCGCAACATCAACGCTGAAGATGTGCCCGATCTATTCGATCCTTGGCCTTAAAACCTGCAAGGACTGCTAAGATGGAAACACTGTTCACACCATTCGCATCCCTTGGCGGGGGTGCATTGATCGGTCTTGGAGCTGTCCTACTTATGCTGGGTTTGGGGCGTATTTTTGGCGCTACGGGCATTATGTCCGGCCTCGTCTTTGCAGAAAACAGTTCCGAGTTTTCTTGGCGCGCCGCGATGGTTTTTGGCATGATCCTGTCACCCGGTCTGATCTTCTTGGTCACTGGTAAAATGCCTGAATTTTCGGTGCCCGTCAGCCCCCTGATGATTGCCATCGGTGGCGTGATCGTCGGATTTGGCGCAAGCCTTGGGTCCGGTTGCACCTCTGGCCATGGCGTTTGCGGTTTGTCGCGTCTTTCCGTGCGCTCGATCGTGGCTGTTCCAACCTTCATGGTGACTGCTGCTATCACTGTTTACCTAATCCGCCACGTGTTTGGAGCCTGAAGCCAATGAAACTGATATTCGCACTCTTCACCGGCCTTGTTTTTGGCGTCGGAATTTCAATTTCTGGCATGATCAACCCTGCCAAGGTTTTCAATTTCTTCGACATCGCAGGCACTTGGGACCCAAGCCTTGCCTTTGTGATGGGTGGCGCAGTGATTGTCACCTTCATCGGCTATCGTCTGGTTTGGCGTCGCACTGCTCCGCTATTTGACGTTGGCTTCCAGATCCCCAACAACGGCACAATTGACGCACGCCTTGTCGGCGGCTCTGCGATCTTTGGCATCGGCTGGGGTATCGCAGGATTTTGCCCCGGTGCCGCTATTCCGGCGCTGGGTACAGGCCGCTGGGAAGTCGTTCTTTTCCTCGCTGCTGTGACCGCAGGGTTCTATGCGCGGCGTCTAATGACACCTGCACAAACGACAAAGGCGGTTTAACATGACATCTAAATCAATCCTTATCGCGGGCACAGTTGTTCTGGCAGGCGCCGTTGGGGCTGCGGGCATGTATGTTGCGATGTCTAACGACCACGGCATGATGGGCCATCATGGCGGCGCAATGATGCAGCATGACGAAACGAACATGCCAGGCCTGCGGGGTGAAAACGCCAGCGCACAGGAAAGCGCGGATCTCGCCGTGATGTTCAACAACTTCGCCACGATCACACGTGAGGTCGAAAATTTGCCCAACGGCATCCGCACCGTGACACGCGCGTCTGATCCAGCTGTGATGGATGCGCTTGTGAACCATTCAGTTGGCATGATCGACCGAGTGGGCCAGCTCGATGACCCGAAAATACTGATCCAAAGCCCAACGCTGGATATCTTCTTTTTGCGTGGGGCAGAGATAATATCCGAGGTCTCGGTCGAAGATGAAGGGCTGGTTGTCATCCAGACCTCTGCAGACCCGCAGATTGTAAAAGCCCTGCAGACGCATGCTGCTGAAGTCACCGAAATGGCAGAACGCGGCATGCAAGCCGTACACGAAATGATGATGGCGAACGGCGAAAGCCACTGATCCCGAAACAAGGTTTACTCAAAATGGCATATACACAAAAATTCCAAGCCATGGCTGAAGCCGCGCAGGCAAAAGCCAGTTCTGTTGCACCAGAAGAGGTAGACGAGTTACTGAAATCTGGGGCCGTTGCCTTAGATATTCGGGACAAAGAAGAACATGATACGGGCCATATCGCCGGTTCGATCAACATCAGTCGTGGCAAGCTGGAAATGAACATCGAAGGGCAACTGCCCGATCTTAACATGACCATCCTGTGTTACTGCAACGCCTACAACCGTGGTGCCCTGTCTGCGGCATCTCTGGTTGAAATGGGCTACACAAATGCCCGTTTTATTGCAGGCGGCCTCAACGCCTACCGCAAGGTTCATGAAACAACCGTCGCGCAATAATTTAAAACGGAAAACTTAGGCGTGCCAAGTATCTTGCCAAACACTGATCTCTACCGCTCGGAACTGGCCATCTCAGGAGTAAAACCAATGACCGATTATTCAGTAAATATGGACATCAAAACAGAAGTTGAAGCCTTCTTTGATGAGCCTACGAATACGATCAGCTACATCGTCAAGGATCCGTCTTCTGATACCTGCGCAATTATCGACAGCGTGATGGACCTAGACTACGCTGCTGGACGCATCACGCATGACAGCGCAGATCGCATGATTGCCCGCATCAAAGAGCGCGGTTTGAAATTGGAATGGATCATCGAGACCCATGTCCACGCAGATCACCTGAGTGCGGCCCCATACCTTCAGCAGGAATTGGGCGGCAAGATCGGCGTCGGCGAAGGCATCATGATCATTCAGGAAACTTTCGGCAAAATCTTTAACGAAGGCACGGAATTCCAGCGCGATGGATCACAATTTGATGCCCTGTTCAAAGATGGTGACACCTATATGATCGGCAACTTACAAGCCGTGGCCATGTTCACTCCCGGCCATACACCTGCCTGCATGGTTCACGTCATTGGAAACGCGACCTTCACGGGCGATACACTGTTCATGCCCGACGGTGGGTCAGCACGCGCCGATTTCCCCGGTGGGGATGCTGGGATTTTGTACGATTCTATCATGAAAGTACTGAACCTGCCCGATGATATGCGGCTTTTCATGTGCCATGATTATGGCCCGAATGGCCGTGACATTGCGTGGCAAACAACCGTAGCTGACGAGAAAGCCAACAACATCCACGTGGGCGGTAGCAAGACGAAAGAAGACTTCGTCAAATTCCGCACAGAACGGGACGCCCAACTGGCTATGCCGAAACTTATCATTCCATCGCTGCAAGTAAACATGCGCGCTGGCGAAGTGCCCACAGACAAAGACGGCAATCAAATGCTTAAGGTGCCCGTCAACGGCCTTTAATCCAGGAGACCATCATGGAAATTAAAAGAATTACGGACAAAGTCTCTGTCGCGTCGCAAATTTTTGTGACGGATATAGCTGACATAAAAAAATCCGGATTTCGTGCGATCATTTGCAACCGTCCCGATGGCGAGGGCGCAGATCAACCAAGTTATGCAGAAATCGAGAAAGCGGCGAAAAAGGCTGGTCTTGAAATCGCATATGTTCCGGTTCAGTCGGGCATAGTTACGGATGAAAACGTCAAAGACTTTGACATCGCTTTGAAAACATTGCCGCGTCCGCTTTTGGGCTATTGCCGTACTGGAACGCGCTCGGCGACGCTTTGGTCGCTGCACGAGGCACACAAACGTTCGTTGCCCGAAATTCTTGCAGCGACGAAGTCAGCTGGATATGACATGAGCGGCGTTGCGCGACGTATCGCGAATGGTGGCAAGACGCCAACTGACACAGGCGATGCAAAATTTGATGTCTTGATTGTGGGCGGTGGCGCAGGCGGGATCGCCACGGCTGCAAGCCTGCTTTCACGCAAATCAGACCTGTCGATCGCAATCATTGATCCGTCCGATGTGCATTACTATCAGCCGGGTTGGACGATGGTTGGTGGCGGCGTGTTCGAGGCAACCCAAACCGCCAGGACAATGGCTTCACTTATCCCACGCGGTGTCAAATGGATCAAAGCGGCAGTTGCTGCGTTCGAGCCTAAAAACAACGCAGTTATCCTCGAAGGTTGTGTCGTAGTGACCTATGATCGTCTTGTGGTTTCACCCGGTCTTAAACTGAACTGGGCAGGCATCGAGGGTCTTGAAGAAACCTTGGGGCGTAATGGTGTCACGTCGAACTATCGCTATGATCTAGCCCCATACACATGGCAGCTTGTACAAGACCTGAAAAAAGGCCGCGCGTTATTTACGCAACCGCCGATGCCGATCAAATGTGCCGGTGCGCCGCAAAAAGCGATGTATCTGTCTGGTGATGCGTGGTTCCGGCGCGGTGTGCTGAAAGATATTGATATTCAGTTCATGAATGCAGGTGGTGTCTTGTTCGGGGTCAAGGAATACGTTCCTGCGCTGATGGAATACGTCAAAAAATACGATGCCGACCTGAACTTTTTTCATACACTGACCTCCGTTGATGGTGCCGCAAAGAAGGCAACGTTCCAAGTTGCCAAACCGGATACGGCTCCAACAGAAATCACCATTGATTTCGACATGATGCATGTGTGTCCGCCTCAAATTGCACCAGATTTTATCCGCGTGTCTGCGCTGGCGGATGCTGCCGGATGGGTTGACGTCGATCAGGCAACTCTGCGCCACAAAACATTCGACAATATCTGGTCCTTGGGTGACGTGATGAATGCGCCGAACGCCAAAACCATGGCAGCGGCACGTAAACAAGCACCCACTGTCGCCGCGAATATCGTAGCTGATATCAATGGGCGCTCGCCTGTGGCCCAATACGACGGCTATGGTTCCTGTCCTCTGACAGTCGAGCGTGGAAAAATCGTACTGGCAGAATTCGGTTATGGCGGCGCGCTGAAGCCAAGCTTCCCGTCTTTTATTATCGATGGGACCAAGCCAAGTCGTGCAGCGTGGTTCATGAAAGAAAAACTTCTGCCACCCATTTATTGGCAGGCCATGCTGAAAGGCAAAGAATGGTTGGCGAAACCTGAAGAAATTAAGGTGACGGCAGACTAAAGCCTCATAAACTAAAAATTCGGGTGTCGCTCTGTCACCCGTCGCTTGATCGGTCTGTCGCGTTCCCAGACAGACCTAACCTTGGCGGTCAGACAAAGCCCCTTTGACCGCCGGCTTTTTGGACCCGTTGTTATGCATCTCCTTCACCAATACCTCCCAATCCTTGATTGGGGCCGCCGCTACGACCGCAACACATTTTCCAATGACATGATTGCAGCGGTGATCGTTACGATCATGCTAATTCCACAGTCGCTGGCCTATGCGCTTTTGGCGGGGTTGCCACCAGAGGCGGGAATTTACGCGTCGATTGCGCCGATTGTGCTTTATGCGATCTTTGGAACAAGTCGTGCTTTGGCTGTCGGGCCGGTGGCGGTAGTATCGCTGCTGACGGCTTCGGCTATTGGTCAAGTCGCAGATGCCGGTACAACAGGTTACGCGATTGCAGCCTTGACGCTTGCATTCCTGTCTGGTGTTTTTTTGATGTTGCTGGGCGTGTTCAGGCTGGGATTTCTCGCAAATTTTCTTAGCCATCCGGTTATCGCGGGTTTCATCACCGCGTCTGGCATTTTGATCGCAACAAGCCAGCTGAAACATATTCTTGGGGTTGCGGCGGACGGGCACACACTTCCCGAAATGCTCGGATCGATCTTTCGTAACCTCGACCAGACAAACTGGATTACCGTCATCATTGGCATTGCGGCAACGGGATTTCTGTTCTGGGTCCGTAAAAATCTAAAGCCGCTCCTGAAAAGGCTGGGCCTATCCTCGCTTGTGGCGGATATCCTGACCAAGGCTGGGCCCGTAGCCGCCGTCGTTGCGACAACTGTCTCGGTATGGTTTTTTGGGTTGGCGGAAATGGGTGTGAAAATTGTAGGAGAGGTCCCTCAAAGTCTGCCACCTTTGAGCATGCCAAGCCTGTCTCCGGAATTGGTGGGATCACTATTGATGCCAGCTATTCTTATTTCGATCATTGGTTTCGTTGAGAGCATCTCTGTCGCGCAAACGCTTGCTGCAAAGAAGCGCCAGCAGATCGACCCTAACCAGGAATTGATTGGTCTTGGCGCTGCGAACCTTGGTGCGGCATTTACGGGTGGCTTCCCGGTCACCGGTGGATTTTCCCGATCAGTGGTCAACTTTGATGCGGGGTCCGAGACACCAGCAGCGGGGATCTACACGGCGATGGGTTTGGCTATTGCGGCGCTGTTCCTGACCCCATTGGTGTATTTTCTGCCAAAGGCGACGCTCGCGGCTACAATCATCGTTGCGGTCCTTAGCCTTGTAGATTTATCGATTCTTAAGAAAACATGGAACTACAATCGCGATGATTTCCTTGCCGTTTTCGCCACTATTCTACTGACCCTGACGATGGGGGTTGAAGTGGGCGTTGCAAGTGGTGTTGCAATCTCAATTCTGCTGCATCTTTATAAAACCTCGCGGCCCCACGTCGCCGAAGTTGGCCTTGTTCCGGGCAGCCAGCATTTCCGCAATATTTATCGCCATATCGTAACGACCGATCCCGCCTTGCTCACGCTGCGCGTTGATGAAAGCCTTTATTTCATCAACGCCCGCTTTTTGCAGGATCTGGTTCAGGCAAGGGTCGCCGAAGGAACCGAAATTAAAAATGTTATTCTGATGTTTTCAGCAGTGAACGAAGTGGATTATTCCGCGCTGGAAAGCCTTGAAGCGATCAACTTGCGTCTCAAAGACATGAACATTGGGTTACACCTGTCCGAGGTAAAAGGCCCAGTCATGGATCGTTTGAAGACGTCGCATTTCTTGGATGACTTAAACGGCAGTGTTTTCTTGTCGCAATACGAGGCAACAATGGTGTTAGCACCGTCAATGATAGGGCCACGCTAATAACAGTTCGAAGAACATGTCTACTTGCATTGGTGACCTGAACCTTATGCGACTGCAGCGAAGGCCTAATTTCCGCATATGGCGCTTTTCGCTGCTGTTGCAGTATTTGAACAGCAGTCGTTCACCACTGGGACGGCAATGTCGGGTTTACCCCGCATAACAGACAATCAAGAAATTTCTTAACCGACAGTTAAGTCCCCCACTCAAACGTTAACAGCGCCAAAGACTGAACCAGAGGTTAACTCCCCTTTGATCCCTAAATTGTACAATTTGGCCCCCCAAAATGTACATTTGCGTCGAAACCCGACCAAAACACAGGCTTTAATCCCCTAGAAATGTACAATTCACACCCCCGAATTGTACATTTCAGCGCGCAAACATCAACGTACTGTGCGTTTACCCACCAATCCGCACCAGCTTAGAACCATTCTAAACCTTGACTTGAGGGGGC
>CAJJBH010000048.1 GCA_905182355.1 uncultured Paracoccaceae bacterium
GGTTTGTCAAAGAGCGGTCCGAGTTTGATCGAAATCATGCTTTAAGTTGCAGAAAACGAACGAAATTTAGGGATTTAGTTCAATTTGTCTCCTAAGGGCAAGTAACCTCAAGAATATACGACCAAGAAGGCTGTGATTGGGTCTAAAGTGAGTTTTTGACCTAGATGTGACGCTTGAAGAACCAACCCAGTGGTGATTTCTGAAGCGATGTCTATAACTGCAGAAACTGGGCCTTTAGATTTAAGTTATGCACTCGCCTTGAGTAGGTTAAAGATACTCCCAGTTTTGGGGAGACAAAAATGGAAATACCACACGAGTCTCTGCACCTTATTATGTTGGGAATTTTGGGATGCATATTTTTTTATTCGCTTTTCACCAACGCTCTTTCTAAGACGATCCTGACACTGCCAATCATCTTTATGATTGCCGGTTATCTTAGCGCCCGACCCATAGAAGCGTTGGCTGAACCAGCGGTTTTAGACGAAGGCAAACGCCTTTTGGCAGAGATAACTTTGATCCTTGTGCTGTTTTCAGACGCAAGCCACGTACGGTTCAAAACCCTGCGTATGAATTTCAAGATACCTTTGCGGATGCTGGTGATCGGACTTCCGCTTACTCTGGGGCTAGGAACGATTGTGGCCCTCCTTTTGAGCCCTGAAAACGGGTTGGCGATGGCGCTGCTCACTGCGGCAGTCTTAACGCCCACTGATGCCGCTCTGGGCCAAACAGTCGTAACAAGCGAAAATGTACCGGAGCATCTGCGCGAAACAATAAACGTCGAAAGTGGACTGAATGACGGTCTGGTGCTGCCGTTTGTTTTGTTCGGTGCCATCCTTGCTTCAGCAGGAATGGAGGGGGCCAATACCGACGGACTTGCAATTTCGGCGGGGCTTCAAATTATTTTGGGCCCGTTGGTTGGTATCGCTTTCGGATGGGGTTTTTCCAAAGCAATGGATTATGCCCAAGCCCGCGATTTGATGGCTGAAGCTGCCGGTGGGGTAGCCTTCTTAGCGGTTGCGTTTTCGGCTTATATCGGTTCAGAAATAATTGGTGGAAACGGATTTATTGCTGCGTTTATGGCTGGCATGGTCTTTGGAAATACATACCAACATACGATCCATTTCATTGGTGAATTTATGGAAGGCTTTGGACAGTTGCTTACCATTTTCTCGTTTCTTGTTTTTGGAGCCTTATTGTTGCCGGATGGCTTAGAACACATGACTTGGAACACGGTTGCCTTGAGCTTATTGTTTTTGACTGTTGTGCGGATGCTACCCATTTGGCTCTCGCTGCTTGGCACAGATTTGGCGTTGCGTGAAAAGCTGTTTTTAAGGTGGTTCGGTCCACGCTGGCTTGCATCAATTTTACTCACTTTGATCAACTTGACGAATTCGATTTCCCTGGAGAACAGGAACTATTGGCGTGTGTTTCTATGACGGTATTTTTGTCGATCATTCTACATGGCGTGTCTGCAGCACCATTGTCCAAATGGATTGGCCGGGCTTCGTAGGTGTTCGCAAACGATATTTGAAAACCAATGTATGAAAGACGTGTCAAAAAAATATTGTTACTCATTACAGGTGTAGCGCCTCATGCATCTTCTACAGATATCTAATATTCTGCCTAAACGCGTCGCTCCAAAACTGGCATAGTAAATAGTGAGGTGATTTGAAGAAATTTTCTTGTGTGGGTGGCTTGAGGTAAAAGCCAAGCTAATGAAAAATACAGGTCGAAGTAACGCAAATAAGCGACAAAACCATCAAGACTAGATTGATATTAACGAACCAAATTGACGGTCAATTGCGGTGTATGTCATCCGTGCCTCACCTGTTCCAGTTAAATGAAAATGATGGTGGCTATATCCTCTCCGAAAGTCACAATCATGTCGTCTGAAATTTTCCCTGCCACAACGGTGAACGACCTTTGCAAAACGTTCGTCTCTGACGACGGGGGCCGTTTTAAATCGGCATACCCAGCCATGGCGACACGCAAATCAGAAAATTTCAAAATTTCAGATAATGCCAGTACAACTTCATGGGCGAGGGCCATCGTGTCATTGACCGTTTCTTTAGGGAATTGCTGGGCGCAACCTCAACGAGGGGCATGTACGTGCGCTATTGAAAATTCAAAGACTTTGTGTTTCGTCTTCGCTTTTGATGAATGTTAGTGCGAATGCTTTGGTCGCCAGGCATTCCATGGGGGTTTAGCTGTTTACTTTTAAGTCTCAGATTAGTGGATCGGCGATTGATGTGGTCCTGATGTTTAGTATGGTTTCCCGGCTTTCCTAAACGGCATCTGTTTTTGTTTATGCGGCTTTTCTTGTCTCCGCTTGGGTGAAATATGCTGTGTCCGGCGCGCGTTTATTAAGCGCGGTGTGGGCGCGCCGGGAGTCGCAGAACCCGACTATTTATCGTTGATCCGTTTTCGTCGAAGCCGACCATTTGCTGCCATCTCCTAAACAGTCTTGCCGTCACTACAGCGCTGAACTTGCGGTGTTTGTTTCTATAACTTGTTTCCAGTCGAACAAGTGAACAATTCAGTTCCCTTAAAATTTCGATATCTAAACAACAATTCAGGAAATTTGCCTGTCTTGTCCCTCCCAAAAAGGCTTGCGGAGTTCAATTTTCAATACTTTGTTTGCTCCGGACAGCGGCAACGGCTCAGTCCGAAATTCAACGCTGCGGGGACATTTATAACCGGCAATCAATGTGCGGCAGTGTGCTTGTAGATCACTTGGTGTCACCGTGACATTGGGGTGCAGAATGACGATGGCATGTACACTTTCGCCCCATTGATCACTGGGGATACCGATTACTGCGCTTGTTGCCACAGCAGGGTGTTGCCCCAATGCATTTTCCACTTCCGCAGAATAAACGTTTTCGCCGCCTGACACGATCATGTCTTTCACACGGTCCATCAAAAAGATGAAGCCGTCGTCGTCCATATACCCGGCATCGCCAGTCATGACCCAGCCGTCTTTGATAGTCTCAGCGGTGACATCCGGCTTGTTCCAATACCCAAGCATCGTGATGGGCCCTTTAACTGCAATCTGGCCGACATCCCCGCGGGCAACTTCGGCGTCTTGGTCATCGAGTATGCGTATCTCACACACCCGCGTGGGTCGCCCGGCCGAGCGTAGCTTGCCCGCTTTCGGACCGTCAAACACATGGTATTCAGAGGGTAGTATCGACGCCACTGGGCTTAGCTCCGTTTGACCAAATGCTTGTAAAAACGCGACATTGGGGAACTTCTTAAACGCCTCTTTTAAGACGGCTTCCGTAATCGGCGATGCGCCGTAAGCAATCTGCTCCAACGAAGTTGTATCAGTTTGCGCTAGCTTTTCGCTTTGCAAAACCATTTGCAGCATGACGGGTACCAGCAGGACCTGATTTGGGCGATGCGTTTCGATTGCACTCAGCGTGCTGTCTGGCGTGAACGTTGGGATAACAACATGCGTGCCAGCCATAAAGGTAACCGCGCTGAAAAATAACAAATCTGCGATGTGAAACATCGGGGCCGCGTGAAGATATACAATGCCATCGCGCATGTTTATTTCATGCGCATTCGCGACACCTCCCACATAAAAATTTGTATGCGAGAGCATAACCCCTTTAGGAAAACCTGTTGTGCCACCGGTATAAAAAACACCAGCCAGATCATCCTCACCGCGTCCTGCATCTGGTGCCGGATCTGCGGCCGTCAATATCTCTTCGTAGTTCAGCATGCCTGTTGGTGTTTCAGCATCACCGCAATAAATCAGTGTCTCCAAGCCTTCAACCTGTGGATGGATCTCAGAAGCGACCCCTTTAAATGCCTCATCTACGACAAGGATTTTGGCCCCTGCATCATTAAGCGCATAGGCGCATTCGGCAGCGGCCCAGCGGATATTCATAGGCATCATCGCCCCACCAGCCCAGACCGTAGCAAAGTAGTATTCAATATATCGATCCGAGTTCAGGGATAACAACGCCACCCGATCTCCCGCTCTTAATCCCAGATTTTGCAATGCTCCTGCCAATCGGGCAACCCTGTCCAGCATCTGGCTCCAGCTTTGCTGGCGATCCTCGAAAATCGTAGCGATCCCGTTAGGATTGACCTGGGCCGCGCGCCTGATGATGGATGTGATTTGCATGGGTCTACCCTTCGAATGCTGTACGATGTTTGATCATGACCAAATTGGATTATCAGACCCTAATCTGTCAACGGCTTGGGTCGATTGCGGAAATCTGTTGTTGAAGTGAGGCTCTAACTTTCGCACTATCCTTGAAATAGCGCAAACAGTCATACGTGCTGTGCTGCAATATAGGAGAACAGAGATGACGATAATCATTAAGGCGGAAAGCGCGGCAATCGTTTCTGAAATTCGCGTAAAAGAAGGCGATAGAGTTTCTGTTGGCGCTGTCTTGGTTATTACCGAATTGATGAAGATGCAGCACGAAATTTGCGCTTCTGAAAGTGGTGTGATCAGTGCTGTTCATGTGGCTTTGGGGGATGAATTGTGCGGCGGTATGCCATTGATCACCTTGGAACCTGCGAAGGTTGATTCCGAGATACCAATGGACAAGGCGAATGCACGACCTGACTTTGCCGAATTCGAAACGCGCATGGAATTGGTTTCTGATGGTGGCCGACCGGATGCCGTCGCCAGGCGCCACGCACGGGGTGGGCGCACAGCACGTGAAAACATTGAAGACCTTTTTGATGCAGGGTCTTTCACAGAATACGGTGCGCTTGCAGTTGCTGCGCAACGTATCCGTCGCCCTTTGGCAGAATTGCACGAACGCACGCAAGGCGATGGGATTATCTGTGGAACGGGGCTGGTTGCAGGCCAGCCAACTGCCGCGATGGCCGTGGATTATATGGTCCTTGCTGGCACACAGGGGTTTAACCATCACCGAAAAATGGACCGGCTGATCGAATTGGCAGGACGTAATAATCTACCAATGGTCTTATTTGCCGAGGGTGGTGGCGGACGGCCAAACGATTATGACGTCGAACAAATGATGGCTGCATGGTTGAATGTAGGGTCATTTCGACACTTCGCCGCGTATAAGGGGCGCAAAATTGGCATTGTGGCGGGTTTTTGCTTTGCCGGAAACGCTGCGCTTTTTGGTGTCTGCAATGTTCGGATTGCCACGCAAAATAGCTGGATTGGCATGGGCGGCCCCGCGATGATCGAAGGCGGTGGGTTAGGTGTTGTAAAGCCTACTAAAATTGGCCCGTCTGATACTCAGGTCAAGAATGGCGTTATCGATTTGTTAACGCAGGACGAAGCCAGCGCCGTTGCCGCGACCAAGATATTGCTGGCGCTGTCTCAAAAAGCCGAAGTGGCCATGCCAGAGGTGCCATCGGAGGTGCTGCGATCAATTGTTCCAGTAGACCGAACCCGCGCTTATGACATGCGCAAGGCAGTGTTGGCAGTGGTTGATCCTGATAGTTTTCTTGAGCTGCGCCGAGACTTTGGTTTCGGAATGATAACTGGATTTGCGCGGATCAAGGGCCGTGCCGTCGGACTTCTTGCGAACAACCCGTTGCACTTAGGAGGCGCGATTGATGCCGCTGCTGGTGACAAGGGTGCAAGATTTTTGCAACTTTGTGATGCATGGGGTCTACCGGTTGTAACGTTATGCGACACGCCGGGGTTCATGGTCGGGCCCGAGGTTGAGGAAACGGGACAGGTCGCGCATATATCGCGGCTGTTTCTGGCTGGTGCGCATTTTGGGCAGCCGCTTGTTACGGTTATCCTGCGCAAAGCATATGGGTTAGGTGCGATGGCGATGGCAGGTGGTGGGTTTGATCGCCCACATTATTGCTGCGCATGGCCAACTGGTGAGGTCGGCGCGATGGGGCTTGAGGGTGCGGTAAAGCTGGGCCATCGGGATCACCTTGCGGCCATAGTTGACCCTGATGAACGTGAAGCCGAATACAAGCGTTTGGTCGCCGAACTGTACGAACGTGGCAAGGCACTAAATGCCGCTAGCCTTTTAGAATTTGATGCCGTAATAGACCCAAGCGCAACAAGTGACGAAATAGACCGTGCACTTTCTACCGCGCAACCCGGATCGCCGGGGCCTCGATATATTGATGCATGGTGATCGCTATACTTTGGCACTATGCTGTCTAAGCGGCATAGTCCGATCTCTTGCTCAGAAGTATTTGCTCCACTGCTGACGCATCCTACTTATCTTCTCAACATTGGAGTTGAAATGGCTAGCAAACTTAAAGATTTGCCGCAAATACAGCACCTTTTATCACAGCCTTTGATTAGCGTCTTGATCAACCGCTACAGTCACACGGAAACTGTCAGTGCGCTTCGAAATATCATGAACCTGCTTCGAGTAAGAATTCTGGCCAACACGGACCTAAACTTCCCCGATTTTGCAAGTTCCGAGTTCGCAGCACAAGTTTCCGAAGCGATCCAAACTGGGCGCACGTCGTCACTAAAATCCGTCGTCAATGCAACGGGAATTATTATTCACACCAATCTAGGGCGGGTGCGGATGGCACCAGAAGCTATACGCGCGATGCAGAAGATTGGTGCGGACCCATCCAATCTTGAACTGGATTTGGAAACAGGGAAACGTGGATCGCGCCATGCCCATGTCGAAGGGCTAATTTGTGAATTGACGGGTGCTGAGGCAGCTGTTGTTGTTAATAATTGTTCAGCCGCTGTACTCTTAAGCCTTATGGCAACGGCTGGTGGGCGCAGCGTTGTGGCATCGCGAGGGGAGTTAATTGAAATAGGTGGGTCGTTCCGCCTGCCAGATGTTATTGTGCAAAGCGGTGCAAAACTGCGCGAAGTTGGTGCGACGAACAAGACGCGGTTAAGCGACTATGCAGATGCGATCGACGGCGACACCGCTGTGCTGTTGAAAAGCCACACCAGTAACTTCAAAATCGTCGGATTTACGTCAGCACCTACGCGCAAAGACCTTGCGCATTTGGCAAGGGAAAAAGACGTTATTTTGATGGAAGACCTTGGCAGTGGTGTCCTGATTGACCTGTCACCTTATGGCTTAATTGATGAACCGGTTGTAAGCGACATACTGAAGGCAGGTGTCGATCTGGTCATGTTTTCAGGTGATAAACTTCTTGGTGGACCTCAGGCTGGGATCATCGCCGGGCGGGCTGACATCATCGCAAACCTTAAGTCTCATCCACTTATGCGCGCCGTGCGCATAGACAAGCTGTCTTTGGCGGCACTCGAAGCGACATTGCTTCTTTATCGTGCGCCATTTGATCCAATATCTGACGTTCCAGTGCTGCAAATGTTGTCCGAGCCGCTTCAGAATGTTCAGAAACGCGCTGAAGCATTGGCAAAGGCATTGCTGCTTTTGGGGATTGGTTCCATCGCGGTGAAAGAAAGCGTTGCCTATGTGGGTGGGGGGACGTTGCCGGAACAAGACTTGGACAGTTTTGTGGTATCAGTTTGTTTGCCTGAGCTAACAGCAGAGGCTTTGACGTCTGCGCTACGGCACAGTGAAACGCCAATCATTGGACGGATCGAACGGGAACATGTGTTGCTCGACATGCGCACGGTGCACGATCGTGAGCTGCCGCTGATTATCGAAGCCTTC
Organism: uncultured Paracoccaceae bacterium; assembly: GCA_905182355.1. Classification (GTDB taxonomy): domain Bacteria; phylum Pseudomonadota; class Alphaproteobacteria; order Rhodobacterales; family Rhodobacteraceae; genus Ascidiaceihabitans. The sequence goes on from CAJJBH010000048.1 coordinate 7,578, forward strand.
GAAAAAATTTCAAGCGGATGAAAACCTGCTGCATTGTTGTGATCGGCCATGTGGATCACGGAAAGACGTCGTTGGTACATGCGTTGACGGGCATTGAAACCGACCGTTTGCCCGAAGAAAAAGCGCGTGGCATGTCCATAACGCCGGGCTTTGCGCACAGCACTAATCCAGATGGCACCATAGACTTTATCGATGCACCTGGGCATGCAGATTTCATCCAAGCAATGATCTGTGGCGCAACGGGTGCCAGCGGAGCTTTGGTTGTGGTTTCAGCGGTAGAAGGTATTGGCGCGCAAACGCTTGAACATCTGTGTATCGCGGGATTGCTTGGCATTAAAAATGGTGTGGTTGCGGTTACGAAATCAGATCTGCTTAGCCCTTCTCAGATGGCTGTGCGTTTGATCGAAATACGTGCCTCGATGTTGCGAACTCCGTTTGCCAAAGCACCCTTAGTGGTTTGCTCTGCGCTGACCCGCTATGGCCTAGCTGATTTGCAGATGGCTTTAGAGGTCTTCCTGTCGGATACCAATGATACTCCAAGACCCCTTCAGAGTTTTTTGCCAATTGATCGCGTCTTCACTTATACGGGGCAGGGGACAATTGTCACTGGTACGCTTCTTGGCAAAGACCTGAGGGTTGGCGAGACAGTTGCACTGCAGCCTTCTGGTCAAAACACTACGATCCGCAGCTTGCAAAGTAGGGGTGAAAAGCGCGACGTTATCTATGCTGGTGAACGCATGGCCGCGAATTTACGTGGTGTTGGTGTGGCGGACATTGCGCGTGGTGAGGTTCTATGTACTGTCGGTTCGGGCAATCCATCAGCTTGTTTGGACGCCCATATCCAGCTTTCGCCGGATGCAGCATTGGCATTAAAACATATGGACGAGGTACGCGTGTCGTTCGGTACCTCAAGCGTGGTTGCTAGTGTTAGGATATTTGGTGGAGCACGTATTTCGCCCGCTGATAGCGGATATGTTCAGTTGCGGTTTAAGGAACCTGTCGTCGCTTTTGCAGGGCAACGCGGTGTCGTGCGGCGCCTTTCACCGTCAGAGACAATAGGCGGCGCTGTCTTTATTGATCCACAGGCCACGTTGGCAAAGTCGGGCGACAAAAAACGTGTGGCAGTGTTGGAAGCTGCGCAAACCCAAGACGCTAAGGTCATTGCAAAGGCATTATGCTGCTCGCATGGCGGTGTTGCGCGGCTTTCCGACGTTTCACGCATTTCGCGGACAACACTGCATGCTGCGGACCTGCAACTTAGCGATAGCTTTCAAACACTCGGCGACGATAAAATTTCTACGACAGAAAATATTGTGGCCTGCCAAACAGATGTCCTGAATTTTCTTGCTGCTTTTCATAGGGCATATCCACTTTGCGCGATGGCCCCTCACAAAATCATTGCGCAGTCAGGTACTTCACCCGCTCTTGTGCAACATGCGATCTCAACTTTGTTGGCAAGAAGACAAATTCGCCAAAAAGATAACAAATTTGCAGTTTATCAGCACGATCCCATGGCACTTCTCAGTGGGGCTCAAGGGGTCAGGCTGACGGATATTGAGAACGCATTTCGTAAAGCTGGCTTGGCACCCTTAGAGTTAGAGAACTTAATACAAAATCAACTCGATATGGACCTGCTTGAGATACTGAAAGACTCCGGGTGTCTGGTTTCTCTAAAAAACATATCATTGAAGCAATCCCTTCTTATTCACGCTGATAGCGTGGCATCAGCAGCGACCAACCTAAGCGCAGCTTTTCCAGCCTCACAATTATTCACAACTTCGGAAGCCCGCACTGCGCTTGCCACGAGCCGAAGGGTCATCGTGCCGGTGCTCGAGCACTTCGACAATTGTGGCGTGACCATTCGGAAGGGGAGTACCCGACAGATGGGGAATACAAATCTAGTTTCGTTGCCGCCTTCAACTTGATAAGCTTATGAAATACGGAGGTGACTGGAGTCTGGTGGCTTCCCTGGTCTTCAAAATCACGGACGCGCCTTAACGGCGTGTGGTGGGTTCGATTCCCATCCACCTCCGCCAAGTTCTGCAGGCTGGACATTGCATACGTATCGCCTGCATTATTATTTAGTTATTTGGGAAGCACATAGATGAGCAACGGACAACCAAAATTCTCACTGAACGATCTGGCGGGAAATCCACATGACTTTCCGACGGACAAAGCGAGTTTGATTTGCTTCGTGAAAGAGGATTGTGAGACCTGCAACACGGCGGCCCCTGTTTTAGAAGCATTGCACAAAACTTACGGGAGCAAGGTCAACGTCCTACTGATTTCTCAATCTGGGGACGCCAATAACGCGTTCGCGCAGCGCCATCACTTGTCTATGCCAGTTCTTGATGACCAGTCTTGCAAGACTGCCTTTGAGTGGGGCATCGAAAGCGTACCATCGGTGTTTTGGATCGACGAGAAGGGCGCTATCACGTCCCAATTTGAAGGTTTCATTCGCGTTGATTGGGAAACGCTTGCGGCGGACATGAAGACACAAACGGCCCTGCCACTTGCGCAGATCGATTGGGCAAGCCTTCCAAAATGGCGTCCTGGTTGCGGATCAAAACACCTTGATCCAGAGGTTTACGACAAGTTGCGCGCGGAAGCGGATGGCAGCCCAATTCGTGCGCGGCGCATTGACATCGCAAGCAGCGATGACGTGATGGAATTTATGTTTGATCAGGGTTTTTCTGACGGCTTGCCACTGGTTCCGCCGACGCCAGAGCGTGTTATGCGAATGCTTGGTGGCACTCACCGTGACCCTCAAGACGTCGTCGCAACCGTTCCGCCCAATATGGGTGTGGCGACAGTTGAGAAAATAGCGATCAATGCCGTGATGGCAGGGTGCAAACCTGAATATCTACCGGTGGTAATCGCTGCTGTTGAAGCCGTGTGTACGGACGAATTTAATATCCACGGTGTCACGGCAACAACGATGGGTGCGGCCCCAGTCATGGTGATCAATGGCCCCATCCGTGAAAAAATCGGGATGAATATGAAGCTGGGTGCTTTGGGCGCAGGCAACCGAGCTAACGCTACGATTGGCCGTGCGCTTAGATTGGTTGTTCGAAACGTTGGCGGTGCCTCGGCTGGCGGGGTTGAACGCTCTACACTTGGTAATCCGATGAAATTCACAATGTGTTTTGCCGAATGGGAGGAACGCTCGCCTTGGCCTGCGTTACATGTCGAACGCGGATTTAAGCCTGAAGATTCAGTTGTGACTGTCTTTGCGATGACAGGTGGACCTGTTCATATCGTCGACCAGAAATCGCGTGAACCTGACCAAATTGCAGGTTCCCTTGGCTATGGATTGGAAGGTGTGTTCTTGCCGCAAATGCGCAGCTTGCCAGTCGACGCCCTGCTTGTCGTATGCCCAGAACATATCGATACCATGATGCGGGAGGGGGATTATTCGAAAGACAGATTACGCCGCCGTATACAGGAAGTAACAAAGCAGCCGCTTTCAGAAGCACATGTCGATAATACACTTGGTACAGGCACTGCGACTCAATCTAACGGCGACACCCCAACAGTTTCGAAGTTTGCGAGCACAGATTATATCCACATCGTTGTGGCAGGTTCTGAGGCTGGAAAGTTCTCGTCTGCGTTTCATGGCTGGGTGACAGGTGCTGCAGGGTCTGTATCAGTTTCCAAAAAGATCGACCTAGGCTAGGGTAACTTGTGAAAGGAGATATTAATGACAACAATTCTTGACCCAACTGACGAACGCAAGCCAGTTGAACGGCAGATTACCGAACGAACGGGTAACCTGACTGGTGTGATCGGCCTGTTAGACATCAGCAAACCTCGCGGCAATATCCTGTTGGATGAGTTAGAGCGGCTGATTTCGAAAAAAGCGCCCGATCTGACGGTGCAGCGCTACACCAAACCAACGTTTGCAAAGCCTTGCCCCGATACACTGCGCCATGAGATACGCGACAATTGCGATCTTGTAATCGAGGCTTTGGCTGACTGAGGATCCTGTACGACGTGCAGTATGCACGACACTATCTGGTTTGAAATCCAGGGGATTCCAACAGTTTCAGTCGCTTCAAGCGGGTTCGGCGAAGCAGCGATTGCCCAAAGACGGGCGCTTGGCATGAATGGTGCGCGTTTTGTCCTAGTACCGCATCCAATTCAGGATGCGACTGACGATGAAATGCGCGTAAAAGCGGCAGATGCGTTTGAACAAATCATAAGCGCGCTTACCGAAATCTAAAACACCCTTTCAACCAGAGCTGAGTCTTGCAGCTCAGCTCTGGTAAACCTTGCGTGATAGAGCTTGGATTATCCCAGCCTACAGGGCAAACACGAGATCATGTTATTAGCACACCCTAAATCCGCAATCGCCCTATGTTAAGCTCTGTACCCCTGACCCGCGATCTGGTCCTTGTTGGTGGTGGGCATGCGCACGCTTTGGTGCTGAAGGCTTGGGGCATGAACCCATTGCCCGGCGCACGGCTGACTGTCATAAACCCAGGTCCGACGGCACCTTACACTGGAATGCTACCAGGACATGTGGCGGGGCATTATGGGCGCGATGATCTTGAAATTGATCTTGTGAGACTGTGCCGTCATGCAGGTGCGCGGCTAATCCTCGACAAAGTGGTTGATTTTGATCGGACACGGCGCGAGGTGGTTTTAGAGGCGCGTGGACCGGTAGCGTATGATGTCGCATCAATTGACGTTGGTATCACGGCCCAGATGGACCTACCGGGGTTTGCAGCGCACGCAATTGGGGCCAAACCTTTGGATGTGTATGCTGCACGGTGGCGTGATTTTCTTGCGCAGGCCACACAGGGTCAAATTGAGCCCAATGTGGCCGTGATTGGCGGTGGTGTAGCTGGATGTGAATTGGGCATGGCGATGGCCTTTGCATTGCGGGCGGTGGGCGTGACACCATGTGTGACCGTGATCGAGGCAGGACCACACATATCAGGGGTCAGTGACAAAGCACGGCAAAAGATTTTGACGGCTATGGATGATCTTGGCATTGTTGTCAGGACAGGTGCCAATGTTGTTAGAGTAGATGTTGATCAGGTGCTACTAGACGGGCAAGACCCAGTTGCCTCGGCCCTTTGTGTTGGAGCAGCGGGCGCTTTTGCGCATAAGTGGATCGCACAGACAGATTTGCCACAGCAAAACGGCTTCATTGAAATCGGGCCTGATCTCGGTGTGGTTGGGGATAAGGTACTGTTTGCAGTTGGTGATTGCGCTGTGATGCCACATGCGTTGCGACCTAAGGCGGGCGTGTTTGCAGTGCGGGCTGCGCCGATATTGCACCACAACCTGCGCGCGGCTCTCAGCGGGGGGCGGCGTAAAACGTGGACGCCGCAAAAAAACTATCTCAAGCTGATCTCGTTGGGTGGAAAATCTGCGATGGCCGAGAAGTTTGGGTTTACCCTTACGGGGCCATATCTGTGGCGTTGGAAAGACCGCATTGATCGTGCGTTTATGGACCAGTTGAGTGGTCTGCCAAAGATGACGGTTCCAAAGGTTAAGGGTGAATTAGCGATAGGCGTGGCAGAGTTGATGGCTGCCAAACCTTTGTGTGGAGGATGTGGTGCAAAGGTAGGGCGTGGCGTGTTGTCAGGTGCATTGAAGGCAATTGCGAAGCCCAACGGAGATGTTGTGACAGGTGTGGGCGATGATGCGGCGGTTCTGCGCCAAACTGGTGGTGGATTTCAGGTAATTAGTACGGACCATTTGCGCAGTTTGATTGATGATCCTGCGCAGATGACACGGATTGCTGCAGTGCATGCTTTGGGTGATATCTGGGCGATGGGGGCGCAGCCTCATGTCGGATTAGCGTCAATTACTGTCCCGCAAATGACTTCTGAACTACAGGCACGGACCGTGTCAGAAATCACGCAGGTCGCGACGCAAGTGTTGAATGCTGCGGGTGCGCAACTGGTTGGCGGCCATACGACCATGGGTGCCGAGTTGACAATTGGTTTCACGGTTACAGGAGCAACGGACGTGATGCCGTTGACGGTCTCTGGGGCACAAGCTGGTGACGTGTTGATACTAACGCGACCCATTGGGTCAGGTGTTATTTTGGCTGCTGATATGGCAGGCCAAGCAGACGGCCGGGATGTTGCAGCAGCTCTTTATATTATGGGGCAGGGGCAGGACAAAGAGGCAGTAATTTTGGCCCCTACTGCCCATGCAATGGTGGATGTGACGGGATTTGGATTGGCGGGGCATTTGCAGGCGATTTGTGCCGCATCCGGACTGAATGCAGAGTTGTTGCGTGAGGCCATTCCAATCTATTCTGGTGCGCGCGCGTTGTCAGATGCGGGTGTTTCATCATCATTGATGCTGACGAACCGCGCCGATGCACCAGTCGAGGGCGTACAGGATGAATTGCTGCACGATCCGCAAACCGCAGGTGGGTTGCTGGCGGCAGTGCCGAAAGAGCAAAGTGCTGCCTTGATCGAGGCGTTGAGAGCAAAAGGTTGCGCGGGCCACGTGATTGGTCGGCTGACCAAAGGAACAGGACGCATAAGTCTTAGCTAAATAACGTGTGTAAATTTTCTGCGGTTTTTGCAAGTGTACCGTCATCAAGATCGGTTAAGTCGATCTTATGAATAGCGTCGCCTTTATGCGCTGCGGACTTGGCATATCGCGGGTCGTAATGAACTGCGATCAATCCTTCTGCTAATGTTTGCCAATCTGCACTTTGCACCTTTGCATGCCATTGGGAAAGCTGAGCGCCCGAATGATAGGGGCGTAGTTTATCTAGCAGCTCGCTTAGCGCTTCACTATCCTGCGTAAGATCAGCGTAAGCACGACATAGGAACGCACTGCGTGCCATTAACGGGGCCGTGATATGAATGCGAGGGGCATCAACCATCAAAGCCCAAAGCGATGGCGGAATTACGCGATTACCGATTTTGCTACTTTCAGCTTCTACAAATGTGATTTTCGTTGGATCAAGCTTGGCCAATTCTGCTGCAATGCGAGTTTCAAACATTTTTTGCGCAGGCTGTTCCATGTTGATCCCGCCAAAAAGCGACCCACGATGGCATGCAATTCCTTCAAGGTCCAGAATTTGCGCGCCTTGCGTTGCTAGCTGATGTAACAGCGCGGTCTTTGCCGTTCCTGTACCCCCACCGATTAACATCAAGCGATGGGGCAGAGGCGTAACATACAACGTTTTTACGATCTCGCGACGGTAGCTTTGATAGCCCCCTTTAAGGAGTTGAACGCGCCAGCCGACTTGATCCAAAATTGTGGCAAAAGCCCCAGAACGTTGCCCGCCGCGCCAGCAATAGACCAATGGCTGCCATGCACCGTCTTTGTCCGCAAGCGGCCCTTGCAGATGGGTCGCGGTGTTTTGTGCAACCAAAGCTCCGCCAAGTTTGCGGGCGTTGAAAGGGCTGACCTGAGTATAGATTGTACCCACTTCGGCCCGCTGGGCATCACTAAGAACAGGAAGATTGATCGCACCAGGCAAGTGATCCTCTGCATATTCGGCGGGGGCTCGAACGTCGATAATTGTATCTACAGTCAAACCTTGAAGGTCGGCCAAAGATGTAAGGAACAATGATTTCACGGGATACCTTTACGCGCAAGTGTTACCCTTTAACGGGATCATGAAGTCGGGCCAAGTAGGTCTGATAATTTGAAAGACGTGAACTGAGAAGGCGCGGTGCAGAAAGCTAAAAAGGAGCGTTTAATGGCTTGTTTTAGCATGTGGAAAACAGATTCCTATCAGCTTTGCACAGCAAGGTCTGAGCCGTGCTGTGCACCTAAATTATCCTCGGCATCAGCTTCCCATGTTTTCACGCGGCACCTTTTCGCAGACCAAGGATTTCACGGGCTTGCTGCCAGGTGGCGACGGGGCGTTCGTATTTTTCACACAAATCGACCGCGCGTTGGACCAGCGCTGCGTTCGATGGCGCAAGGGCGTTTTTGTTGATGCGAATATTGTCTTCCAGACCTGTGCGTGCATGACCACCGGTTGAGATTGCCCATTCGTTAAGCACGATTTGATTTGGACCGACACCAGCAGCGCACCATGGTGCATCATCTCCAAACAGACGCGCAACTGTCGCACGGTAGAAATCGAACACAGTACGATCTGCGGGCATTGCGTTTTTTACACCCATGACAAACTGAACGTATGGTGTGCCAGTCAATTGACCGCGTTTATGCATAAGGGCTGCGTGAAAGATATGGCTAAGGTCAAAGGCTTCGATTTCGGGTTTCACATCATATGTGATCATTTCAGAGGCCAGCCAATCAACCAGATCGGGGCTGTTCTCATAGATCCGCGTGGGGAAGTTGTTTGAGCCGACTGAAAGCGAAGCCATGTCAGGTTTCAGCGGCAACATACCGCCGCGATCACGCCCTGCGCCAGAACGGCCGCCTGTGGAAAGCTGTATAACCATGCCAGGGCAATGGCCCTCGATCCCCTCTTTCAATCGGGCAAATCGTTCTGGATCAGAGGTCGGGTTACCTGCGTCATCGCGCACGTGACAATGGGCGATGCTTGCCCCTGCTTCGAACGCCGCATGTGTGCTTTCGATCTGCTCAGAGACAGTTACAGGGACCGCGGGATTGTCGGCCTGCGTCGGTACGGAGCCAGTGATGGCAATGCAAATAATGCAAGGATTTGTCATGGGAACCTCAGATGTCAAAGAAGACGGTTTCATTTGCGCCTTGAAGGTGAATATCGAAACGATAGTTACCATCTGTCTCTTTTCTGGCAAGCAACGTTTGGATGCGCCTTTGGTGCTCTAATCGCGTCAAAATGGGATCGACGGAGTTTGCCTCGCTTTCATCCTCGAAATAGATGCGCGTGTGTAGACCTATGTTGATGCCGCGCGCGACGATCCATGCAGTGATATGTGGTGCCTGCATGCGGCCATCCGGGAAGGGGACAGCGCCGGGTTTAACCGTCTCAAAGGTGAACTCGCCCGTGTCCATATCGCCGGCGGATCGCCCGAAGCCTGTAAAGTTTGGATCGGGCGCGCCGCGTGTCTCGTTTGCTGACGGGAAAAGACCTGCCGCATCGGGCTGCCAAATCTCGATCATAGCATCGCGCAGGGGCGTACCCATGCCATCAAATACAGTGCCTTTGATCGTGATCTCTTCCCCATTCACAGGGCCAGTTTTCATCGTCGCACCAAGATCACTACCATAAATCTCAATGCCAGTGAAGTTGGGTGTGCAGCCGATGTGGACATAAGGGCCTGCGGTCTGGCTAGGGCTTTCGCGCAGATAGGTGTTGAGTTTCTGGACCACGATTACATTCCCTCCTTACGGTTTTCGAAATAGGTCTGGCGGCGTCCGCGCAGCACTATGTCAAATTTATATGCGCGGCTGTCCATTGGAACAGTGCGGTTCATGTCAAGCGGGGCAGTCAGCGCGTCGATGGCCTCTTGAGTTTTCAGGATGCCGACGATGGGGCACAGTTTGATATGGGGGTCGCCCTCGAAATACATCTGGGTGATGAGGCGCTGGGCAAAGCCGTGTCCGAAGATGGAAAAGTGGATGTGCGCGGGGCGCCAATCGTTCATTCCATTTGGCCAAGGATAAGGTCCGGGCTGGATCGTGCGGAATTCGTAAGACCCATCATCGGCAGTGATCGTGCGCCCACATCCGCCAAAGTTGGGGTCGAGCGAAGCGAGATAGCCTTCGTTTTTGTGACGATAGCGCCCACCTGCATTGGCTTGCCAAAACTCTAGCAAAGCACCGGGAACGCCGCGCCCGTTCTCATCTAAAACGCGACCATGCACGATGATGCGTGGCCCAATCGCGTTTTGGCCTGTTGCTGCGTAGTTATGAATCAGATCGTTGTCGAGTTCTCCAGTCAGGTTCTGCCCGAACACTGGCGATGTTTCTTCGCTAAGCGTTGTAGGGAACGAAAGTAGCGCAGATTGTGGGCTTCGTTTGATGCTTGTCTTATAGGGCGGCGTCAGCGCTTTGGGCTGCCAATCATAATCACGTGGAATGAAGCCACCTGTTTTTGGCGGTGTGTTTTGGATACTCATAAAATGACTCCCATCTCTGCGTAGGTTTGCTTGGCCAGTTTAATCGCTTGATTGGCTTTTGGCACGCCAGCGTAAACGGCGACATGCATGAACGCTTGCAACACCTCCTGCGGCGTGGCTCCTGTGTTTGCGGTGGCGCGCACGTGCATTGGGATTTCCTCGAAGTTGCCCGTTGCGGCCAGTAGGGCCAGGGTCAACATCGAACGCTCACGCTTTGAGATCGTATCATCAGCCCACAACGTACCCCATGCGCCTTCGGTGATCATCGTTTGAAACGGTTCATCGAAGGCTGATTTTGAAGCTTCGGCACGGTCAACATGCGCGTCACCCAGAACCGAGCGGCGGGTGGACATACCGGTTTTATAACGATCAGACATAAGCGTACTCCTTTAGGCACGGATTCAGTATAGTTGCAAATGTTGCGGGGTCTTCTACGCAATGCATGTGGGCCGCACCCTTGATGACATTAAAGGGGCGGGCTTTGATATGGCCTGTGGTCGCGGCGATATCAGATCAGGCGGGCTGGCACCATCATGGCTGCTCATATCAATAGGGCAGTCCGACATAGTTTTCCGCCATGGCTTGCTGTGCTGCCTTATTCGAGCGTAAAAATTCGATCTCGGCCACTTGCATCTTCAGGTCGAACTGGGATTGGTCAGGATAGGTGTGCATCAAAGACGAGAACCACCAGCTAAAACGCTCGGCTTTCCAAACACGCCTTAGTGCTTTCTCAGAATAGGTGTCGATACCGTTGGTGCTGCCGTTTTCAAAGTAGTCGCGTAACCCGTTATACAGATAGTGAACGTCAGATGCAGCGGTGTTCAGCCCCTTGGCACCCGTTGGGGGCACGATATGGGCGGCATCGCCACACAAGAACAACTTGCCCCATCGCATCGGTTCGGTAACGAAAGACCGCAATGGCGCTATCGACTTTTCGATGCTTGGACCTGTCACCAGCCTTTCTGCCTGCTCAGCAGGAATGCGACGCTTCAGTTCTTGCCAGAACGCCTCGTCTGTCCAGTCTTCGGGTTTGTCGCTCAACGAACACTGGATGTAATAGCGGCTTAAGTTCTCGCTGCGCATTGAACACAGCGCAAAGCCGCGAGGTGAATTTGCATATATTAATTCGTGATTGACCGGCGGGGTTTTTGATAAAATACCAAGCCAACCGAAGGGGTAAATCTTTTCGTACTCTTGACGCACATCTAGTGGGATCGTCTGACGGCTGACACCGTGGAACCCATCGCAGCCTGCTACGAAATCGCAGTCAAGATTATGTGCCTTGCCGTCGATGGTGTAAGTGAGATGAGGTGCTTCAGTGTCCGCGCCATGGATGACCACATCTTCAACGTTGAATTCTATTTTGCCGCCTGCTTTTGCACGGGCCTCATATAGATCGCGTGTCACTTCGGTTTGTCCATAAACCATCACTGGGGTGCCGGTATGTTCCTTGAAGTCCACGCGAAACATTTCGTCTCCGTAGGAAATTAGCGTGCCGTCATGCGGGATACCTTCGGCGTGCAGACGTTCTGCACAGCCTGCCTCTTCCATCAGGCTGACCAATCCTTGTTCAAGCACGCCAGCACGAATGCGGCCAAGGACGTAGCCCTTTGTCTTGCGTTCCAGAACGACACTGTCGATCCCACGTGTATGCAAAAGCTGCGCCAGAAGCAGCCCCGAAGGTCCACCACCAATGATTGCGATCTGTGTTCTCATGGTTTTCTCCCTGACTATGTCAGTTAAAAGTCGCATATGTGTATGGATATTAAGGATGGGATATCAAGCAATTTTGGTATCCAAAAAAGAAACCATGTGGATCGTTGTTTTAAGTTTGCCATCTGGATGCATTCGGCGCAACCACCCGTACACGTAGCTTCAAAGTGGCAGTTGAACAGCTGAACCTGATGAAGCCGACAATTTTATAAACACTAAAAGACATACTGGGCGTAGTCGCCATGGAAAGCATGAGGGCGTGTGTTGCGTATGAACCCCACGGGTGGTTTTCATACGCAAGGACTCCTCGATTTAAGGAGTGGCATCAAACGTTCCGGTGGCTGATTTTTTGTCAAATATTTGAATTTGAAAATAGCTGACCCAAAAATTCCTTTTACAAGCGCAATTGAACCAAGATTTACAATTAGCCGGAAATTAATAAAAAATTTACGGCAGCCGAATTATCTACCACCTCGTAGAAATATTATGTCGCACTGCCGAACCCGAAAGGTATGTAAATGATGAATACTATTTGGAAACCAATCCTCTTTGGCACTTTGCTTGGATTTGCAACGATTGCAACCGCAGCTGAAGAAACCGCTAACCTGAATGTTTCAGCATTGCTTGCTGACTGGTCTTGTCCCGCTTATGTTCCAGTATCCCAACTCACTTATGCGGCCTTTCGCTCGAAAGCCAAGTATTGCCCGACAGTACCCCTGCATGTGTAAGAAGGGGCTTTTGCCGCCCAGCGATGAATGGCGGCGCCTTGCATTAATCGGCGCATCCACACACGGCTTCGCCACAACCGATGCCAGCATTCAGCACTGAGCTAGAAAAGCCCCGTCGCTTTCGAACGCAAGGTGGCTAAAGCGAGCAATTGGGGCGGCACTAAAGCGCGACAGGTCCACTAAGATAAAATGTTCTCCGCCGCTTCGTCGTTCTTATTTCCATTCGCTGGCGTCGACTGCATCTTAGCTCGCGTTCGGGTTTTCCAAATATCACAGATTCATATTTCGGTATCATTAGGATAGAAATTTTACCGAACAGTCTAATTGGTACATATGTATGATTGTCTCAACCCGAACGATGGCGCAATTACAGCCATGGCATCTGCACGGAGAGGCAATCGGTGACACGTGAACCCTCTTTAAGTCTTCGTGAGACTGAAATTGCTGACCTTTATGCAGGTGGAGCTACTTATAAAGCTATCGCCATACAGCTTTTTATTGCCCCATCTACGGTGCGATCTCATATTGCCGCGATATATCTAAAGCTCGATTTATCATCAAAGCTAGCGCTGAAAGCTCGGCTTGATGCTGATTTTGTGTTGGCTCATCCAGAAAACAATTGAGATGCAATTATTGCAGGACTTAGTCTGGTTTTAGAAGAGTCAATATTACGTGAGAAGATGCTTAGTACTGTTCTGCATATCATTGAATTATCTAAAGGTGACACTGACACCGTTTTGTCCTCGATCATGGAGCATGCACTGATGCTCTGTAAGGCTAAATTTGGCATGTTCATGGAGCATCGTGGAAATAACAGTACTTGCGTAAGGCATAGTAACTTTGTTCCAAAAGCCTTCCAAGACTGGCTCAGTGATACTGGGGAGATTATTGCCAGTGAGCAGTCACAGTTTCCTTGCTTTTCAAAGCAAAAGGCAATCTTGAACATCGTTGATATACGCACTCACAACTTTAATGAGGCAGATGATCCTCTTCATCATGCAACCGAAACGTTAGGGCGCGCGAGGTCTGTGATGGTCATTCCAATGTTGACTGATGGCGTTGTAATTGGAGCTTTCACGGTCTACCGACAGGAAGTTCACCCATTTACACAAGAGTCGATGAACTTAGCCGCCATTTTCATCGATCAAAGCGGTGTAGCAATTGGCAATGCGTGTATGATGAGTGCTTTGAGGGAAGACACGTGATCACTTGTCAGGGCGTCGGTTGAATCGATGGCTGGG